>NZ_CM001773.1:2284201-2567206 GCF_000314895.2 Providencia sneebia DSM 19967
TTGCTGATGCTAAACAAGAAATTATTGACCTACAAGCGGAGATCAATAACCTTCAAGGTAAGTTAAAAACCGCTGATGAATTAGAATTTCGAGATGGATTTTACTATAGAATAGAAGAAATTGATGGTAAGCCAAACGGGCCATTCTGCCCAAAATGTTATGAAGGTAATGACAATAAATTATCAACCGTCATGAAAGCAACCGGAATTCATAGTCATTTTGGTAAAAAATATTGCCATGAATGCCAAAGTCATTTTTAAGTTATTGGCTCGCATAATGCGCTCTATGTGTAAAGACGAACCCTCCCGATTGCGGTAAGCCCCAAAACCATTCTACCGCAATCGCTCAGAACCCTTTTGTAACATAGCGACATATATATTATGCGAACCTAAGTATGAAATGAAGAAATCCAGAGTTTTGGATGGTTAATCATGTTGGTTCTTTTTGATGTTAATTCTAATCAGATTGAATTATTTTCATTCAAAATTTGTATACAAATTTATTATATCATTAAATCAGATGTATGAATTACATACTAGGAATAAAAATCTTATCTAAGGTCACTGTAAAAATTCCAAGTTTTATCCTAATAGTATTTCTCTGCCAGCAAAAACGCGTACTTTTATCGATTTTTTGGTTGACCGATTTTCAATGTAATCAATTTATATCGCTCTATTTAATAAGGGTTTTTAATAATCTCAGCATAAAAGTACTTTGCAGATTGAATGAGTTAGAACTAAGATGATTGCAATGTATTACAAGTATAAAAAATTGAGGTATTTATGATTATTTTGGTAACTGGTGCGACATCTGGTTTTGGTGAAGCTATTGCTCGTCATTTTATTCACCATGGGGCGACTGTAATTGGCTCAGGGCGTAGAACAGAACGTTTAATTGCTCTA
Source organism: Providencia sneebia DSM 19967 (assembly GCF_000314895.2). Taxonomy (GTDB): domain Bacteria; phylum Pseudomonadota; class Gammaproteobacteria; order Enterobacterales; family Enterobacteriaceae; genus Providencia; species Providencia sneebia. The sequence goes on from NZ_CM001773.1 coordinate 2,285,104, forward strand.
CAAAAAGAATTTGGTGATAAATTTCACCCTTTAACTTTAGATATTCAAGATAGAAGTGCTATACAATCAGCAATTAAAAACCTACCTAATGAACTGAAAAATATCGATGTTCTTGTTAATAATGCAGGTTTAGCGCTTGGTATTGAACCTGCTTTTGATGCTAATCCTGATGATTGGGCGACGATGATAGATACCAATACTAAAGGTTTAGTGAATATGACTTATGAAGTGTTGCAGATTATGGTGGCTAACAATCATGGACATATTATAAACATAGGCTCAACAGCTGCAAATTGGCCTTACAAAGGTGGCAATGTTTATGGCGCAACGAAAGCTTTTGTTAGACAATTCTCATTAGGATTACGAGCGGATCTGCAAGGGAAAAAAATTCGTGTCACAGATATTGAACCAGGTTTAGTCGGTGGAACAGAATTTTCAAATATTCGTTTAAAGGATGATGATAAAGCCGCGAATGTTTACAAAGGTGCTGATGCGTTAACACCGGAAGATATTGCACAAACTGTTTATTGGGTTGCCAATTTACCCGCTCGTATGAACGTAAATACACTGGAATTAATGCCAGTATGCCAAACATTTGCTGGTTTGGCCGTTTATAAGGAAGAATAATTTTCGTACTATTCTATAAGACGAATATTTTTTATTAGCCTATACTATACAAATAGGATTAGTTAGCAAGGAGTGACAATGAATTTATCATCCAAATTTATTAAGCATCGTTTAGCGGCTTTATGTTTTTGTTTACCTTTAATTGGAATTACCGCAGCGCAAGCGGCTAATGTAACTTGCTCACCAGGAAGTACCTGTGTGACTTCTGGAAATGTTGATAGCGCATTGACTAAAGAGCAGGCTCGCCAAGAAAAACAACAATGGGATGAAACTAATAAATTACGTAGCAAAGTTAATTCCCGTACTGAAAAAGAGTTCGATAAGATTGATGCTGCATTTGATAATAAAGATGCGTGTGAAAAAAGCCTTAATTTAAATGCCTATTGGGAGCCTAATACAAAACGTTGCCTTGATGTGAACACCGGTCGCCCTTTAGCTAATCCATAAATTATATGAAGTGGCGTAAGTTACAGTGTCACTTCTTTACTCTTTGATTATTAATCTATTGTGGCTTAAGGAGTTATGATGAAAAAAAGACATTTACTACCTGCGCTATTCGTTTTACTTGCACCAATGTTTGCGCAAGCATCATGTGAAAGCGTCATTGAAGAGATTAAACAAAAAATTATCAATAATGGCGTTCCAGCAGATAATTTTAGTTTAGTTGCAGTACCGAATGATGAGGCCGAAAAAGCGGAAGGCCAAGTGGTTGGGCATTGTGAAAATGAAACGTATAAAATTATTTATACGCGCCATTAATTTATAATTCTATTAGGAATAAAGGATTGGATGATCCTTTATTCCTAACTTGAAATGCGCGTTTATAACTCATTATCTAAGCATATTCACACAAAAATTCTTTAAGCATATTTTGGTCTAAATAATGGCTCAAATCTTTTTCTTCTGGACGTAAAAGATAAGGTATTTCACCAAGTAAAGGTGCTTTTAAGTGTTGCTGTAACCGCGTAATAATTTGTGCATAATGCGCAAGCCCCGGATTAATTCGATTAGCAATCCAGCCCACTAATGGTAAACCATCTGCTCTTATTGCATCAGCAGTAAGTAATGTGTGATTAACGCAACCATGTTGAATTCCCACCACTAAAATAACACCAATATGCTGGCCTTTTAACCAGTCAGTATAATAGGTATTATCATCCAATAAATAACGCCAACCACCATTTCCTTCAATTACAACAGTATCGCATTGGTTATTTAAATTATCTAAGCCCTGCTTGACTTTATTAAAGTCAATGCGATTTTCATGATCGTAATTATCTTTAATTTTAATTGGATTAACATCATCATAGGAGACTAAATCTTGAGACGCTCGGTGAATTAATTGGGCATCTTTATTTCTCATTCCTTCTGGCGTATCAATACATTTATCTGCTATTGGTTTGTAACCTACTGCTTTTATTCCTAAACCATTTAATGCTTGTAATATAGCTAACGTGGACACGGTCTTTCCGACATCTGTATCTGTCCCGGTAATAAATAGATTCATCATGGTTTTTCTATCCTGAAGTGACAGACTATTGCATAAGTTGCAATGAAAAAGTGACATGACAACAGTTTATGGGAACGTCTTGTTTTGAAGTTTGCGTTAGCTCAATTTTATTGTTAATAGCTAAAAGTTTATTAACCTTGTAATAACTGTATTAATAATGAACCATCATATAATGCTTGTTGAATAAGCGCTGTCTCACTTTGTTTTTTCGACAATTCAGATTTTTTTATTTGTAGATTATTGGTATATAAGGGCATGACTTGCTCACTACAATATTGATGTAACAGTGAGAAAAATATATTTTCAGCTTGATTTAATGGGGAGTTGATTAAAACTAATTCAGTACCGAAAATATTAATCATCGTGCTAAGAGGTTTAGCCAATAATTCAGCGATATGATTGAATAAATAAAGACAAAGTGGATCGCCTAAATGGACACCCGCACAGATATTCTCTATTTTTATTTCATTTACGGACAAGTAAGAATCAGGATAATTATTCCTTAATAATTCGGCTGCTTTTACTAAAATAGCAGCGATGGATATTTCTTTTTCAAGGCATCCTGAACCTCCGCAATAGCACAACTCTCCACCCTTTTGTATTTGAATATGGCCAAAATGGATAGCTTTATGTGTATTTGAATCTAAACTTATTCCATGATTAATAATAGCGGCATTAACAACATCATCAATTTGTAAATAGATAATATTTTTAGGTGTTTTTTTATTTTTAATGAAAAATATTCTGTTAATGCGAGTGCATGAGTATTGGTTTGTAAATAGGTCGGTAAACCTGTTTGATTGGTAAGATAGTGACATAATGGTAAATTATTAATCTCAAAATAAGCTTGTTTATGAATCACACCAGAATAAGCGTCTATAATTCCATCCGTTAAGATGCTAATAGCCGTGACCCGTTCAAGATAATCCGCATAAGTACTAAAAAAATGTTGAATTAAATTAGCTAATGTAGAGGAAAATAACTCATTACCTTTTACAGAAAAAGTGAAGTTTTCTTCAATAATGGTTTGTGTGTTAATTTCTTTTAAGGATAAACAAACAGACCCTTTCCCAATCAGAATAGATAAGAATTGCCATCCCTGACTTTTAATAACAAGCCCGACAGCAGGTCTTCCTCGTAAGCCTAATACAGGAAATTCAATTTCTGTTATTAAATGAGCATCAATCAGTTCGCGGGTAATTTTAGTAATGCTAGCAGGAGCAAGTTGAGATTGTTTTGATAAAGTAATACGAGAAATAGGCCCATATTGATCAATAATCCGGTAAACGATGCCGGTATTTAGTTGTTTAATTTGATCAATATGGCCTGTTTGATTTTCCATAATAAAATATAATATCCCATTATAAAACAGCTGGTTACTTTATCTTCGATAAAATCGACAAATAACGTTTATTTCTTTTTGTTGTCCACAATATTTGTAATTAACAATTCCGTCAACTTTTTAGCTGAAGATGGCAGAGCACGATGAGTATTATAAACTAACCAAACTTCAGATGAGGCATTAATATTAGAGAAGTTGATATATTTAATGCCATCTATTTTCATCCGCGTAAATGATTCAGTGATAATTGAAATCCCCATCCCGGCAGATACTAAGCCAAGAATCGTCATTGCTTCACCTGCTTCTTGTGAGATTTTAGGTGTCACGCCAGCTGAGGTTAATAAATTCATAATTTCATCATAAAGCGCTGTACCAACTTCACGCTCAAAAAAAACTAATGGATAATCAGCTAATAAACGAATATCAACCCCTGTTTTCTCATACTTTAATAACGGATGCCCTTCATAGACAGCAACCATAAAGGGTTCTTTAAATAATAATTGATAATCAAGCTGGCTAGGCAAGATGGTATTACGCATAATGCCAATATCTATCCGCCCTGTTAGCAATGGGGGAATTTGCTGTTTTGTGTTCATCTGGTGCATATGAATGGCAACTTCAGGATAAGATTCTCGATATTGACGCAAACTCATTGTTACACGATTCATAAACGGTGTTGTTGACGTAAAACCAATTGAAAGTTCGCCTAATTCACCTCTTTCCATTCTTGCGGCTTTAGTTGCGGCAGCTTCCACTTGTGACAATATTTGATAAGCCTCTTTAAGAAACATAACGCCAGCAGGTGTCAGTGAGACGTTTCTATTGTTGCGTTCAAGTAATTTTGCATTAATTTGTTCTTCAAGAGATTGAATTTGTTGACTCAATGGTGGTTGAGAAATATGCAAACGATCAGCGGCTCTGCCGAAATGTAACTCTTCAGCAACGGCAATAAAATAGCGTAAGTGTCTTAATTCAATACTCATTTTTTGTTTGATATGTTTAATGTCTTATTCTTAATGATTAATATATTAGACAAAATATTTTGATATTTCTATTCTTTGATCGAAATCAATTGGGTTGTTATGTCAAGGAACAGCATTATGGAAAATTCAACAGACAGTTTACCGGCTGAAAATACGGTTAATGATAGGGAGCAAAACACCCCAACAAGAGAACCAAAGAAACATTATATTCAACGTGATGATGCATTATATTTGAGAGTAACACTCTCATTCTTTACCGTAGGATTTGCAACATTTGCCCTGCTCTATTTTGTGCAACCTATTTTACCTTTATTGTCGAAAGATTTTAATGTCTCACCTGCGACTGCAAGTTTATCTCTATCATTAAGTACGGGATTAATGGCGTTAGGTTTATTAATCACGGGACCAATTTCAGATGCCGTTGGCCGTAAGAATGTCATGGTTATTGCGCTGACAAGTGCAGCATTATTTACGTTACTTAGTGCATTGATGGATAGCTGGCAAGGCATTTTAATTGCCAGAGCATTAGTTGGTTTATCGCTAAGTGGCGTTGCGGCTGTAGCAATGACTTATCTGAGTGAAGAGATCCATCCAAGTTATGTCGCCTTATCTATGGGGCTATATATTAGCGGAAATTCAATTGGTGGTATGAGTGGCCGCTTGGCTACAGGTGTCATTGCTGATTACTATTCATGGCGTGTTGCTGTCGTTTTACTTGGTACATTAGCATTGATCGCCGCAATAGGTTTTTGGCGATTACTACCACCATCACAACATTTCCGATCAAGCTCTTTGAAACCTAGAAATTTATGGCTCAATTTTCGATTACATCTGCGGGATAAAGGTTTGCCATGGCTATTCATTGAAGGTTTTGTGCTAATGGGAAGTTTTGTCACAATGTATAATTATATCGGTTACCGTTTATTGGAACCGCCTTATAATTTTAGTCAAGCAGCCGTTGGTATGCTTTCTATTATTTATTTAACAGGCACTTATAGTGCAACTAAATCAGGCAGTTTAACGAAAACATTTGGGCTTGGTAAGATCTTGATTGCTGCATTAATATTAATGTTTGTCGGTATATTATTGACTTTATTCTCTAATTTTTGGGTTGTTTTATTGGGAATGACCGCCCTAACTACGGGGTTCTTTTCTGCGCATTCTGTGGCTAGTAGTTGGGTTGGTCGACGAGCAAAACGAGCTAGAGCGCAAGCATCTTCACTTTACCTTTTCTGCTATTATGCTGGCTCCAGTATAGCGGGCACAATTGGTGGTGTTTTCTGGTTACATTATGGTTGGAGTGGTGTTGCATTGTTTATTGCTGCTCTGTTATTTATAGGCATTGGAATCGCGTATAAATTGAAAGTTCGGTGTTAAATAGATAATAAATTAATTAATGTCTATTAAATGATGATATTTATAAAGAGTGGGGATTCGAGGAAGATAATATTTTATTTATTGTAAGGATAACACAATGAAAAAATTATTACTTCTCTCTTTCCTACTCTGTTTCTCAACCTTAACATGGTCTCATGGTTATGTTGAAGAGCCAAAAAGTCGCGCTTATTTCTGTCTGCTTGGAGATAACAACAATTGTGGTGAGATCCAATACGAACCACAATCTATTGAAGCTAAACAAGGTTTTCCTCGTTCAGGCCCTAACGATGGTACTTTAGCAAGTGCAGGAATCAGCCGATTTAGTGAGTTAAATGTACAAACAGAAAATAGATGGCAAAAAAATCAAATTTATAATTCCCTCTTAACCTTTCAGTGGAGGTTAACCGCTCTACATGAAACGAATAAATGGGAGTACTTTATTACTAAGGCTAATTGGCAGCCGAATCAACCATTGACACGTGAGCAGTTTGTTTTGAAACCATTTTGTCAGTTTAATAAAGTTGAAATACCGAATTCTATTGTTAAACATCAATGTATTTTACCGAAAGAAAATAAAGGGTATCACGTTATCCTCGCAGTATGGACGATTAATAATACTGTCAACGCATTTTATCAAGTGATAGATGTCAATCTCCATTAAGAATTGATGATTTAAGGGCATGTAATGCCCTTCTTTATTGGTCAACTTTTATATATTTGCACGATAGTTAATGTTTGTTATTATATAAACAATAAGAATGTTGTAACTAATATAAATGGTATTAATAATGAATAAAGCCAAATATGAGCTTATAGAAAACTTCAATCTCTTAGAAAATACATTGGCTCAATTTAGTACATTGATAAAACAACAGCCCGCAATTAATGCATCTGTATTCCGTCTACCCAATGTCATGAAAGGCGATGAGAATAGTGAAATAACTGAAATTAAAGTTGAGAAAATCATGGGGGCATCCGCTATTGATGCCGTTATTCATCACTATAATTTATTGTTTATACATGATAAATCAGAATCGACTAGCAATAAAGCAGCGGTTAGATTACCTGGGGCTATTTGTATAGAAACGCCCTATTCAATTTACCGTTCTTGCCTACATCAATTAGAACAAATCAATGAGCTAAAAACAAAGATAAAGAAAATTGTGACGCAAAATTCAGGCGTAGATGAATCTCAACGGTTTGAATTTGTTCATGATAGCTTACACGGATTGTTAACATTGAACACTTATCGAGCACTCACCTTTTTAACGGATGTTGATACCGTTAGATTTGGTTGGGCAAATAAAAAAGTGATCAACAAAGTGACGAAGATGCAAATGTTAGACAAGTTACAAGCAACATTAGAAAGTGGCCGAATACCGCAAGGTATGGAAAAAAATCAGTGGATAAGCCAGTTAGAACAAGAAATATTACTGATTAAACAATTAGATCATAATGCAATATTAAAAACACAACGCCCTGTAAAAGTTCAACCAATTGCTCGCGTCTGGGATAGTGCGCAACAGAAACAAACTCAGTTAGCTTGTGCTAATCCCTTAATTGTCTTCGCCCTTGAGAAATCACTTGATGACATTGTGATTGGTAATTTACCTGATTATAGCGCCGACAACATAGCCCTACGGCATCGACCTAAGGCAAAACCTGTTGAGTTATTAATACCTAGACTTAATTTATATCTTGAATGTTAAAAGGCACCTATTTTTTAATAGGTGCCCTCTTCTAATCAACTAATTTAAAAATTAGTCTTTCATACTGCCAACCATATCTTCAGGACGAACCCATTCATCAAACTGTTCAGCTGTTAGATAATTGAGCTTCAATGCAGCTTCTTTCAACGTTAGTCCTTCTTTATGTGCTTTTTTGGCAATTTCGGCGGCTTTATCATAGCCAATATGCGTATTTAATGCGGTTACTAACATTAATGATTCATGCAATAACTTATCAATACGCTCACGATTTGGCTCAATACCAACCGCACAATGCTCATTAAAGCTACGCATACCATCAGCTAATAGACGTACTGATTGTAAGAAATTATCAATTAGCATAGGACGGAATACGTTTAGTTCAAAGTTACCCGATGCGCCACCAATATTCACTGCAACATCATTACCCATAACTTGCGCACAAAGCATAGTCATTGCTTCACATTGTGTTGGGTTAACTTTACCTGGCATGATTGAGCTACCTGGCTCATTTTCAGGAATAGCAATTTCGCCAATACCACAACGAGGACCTGAAGCTAACCAACGCACATCATTTGCAATTTTCATTAATGACGCTGCGAGGCTTTTTAAAGCGCCGTGCCCATAAACTAAGGCATCACATGTACCGAGTGCTTCAAATTTATTAGGTGACGTCACAAATGGTTGGTGAGTTAATTCTGCGATTTTCTTCGCTACGCGCACTGCATATTCAGGGTGCGTATTCAGACCTGTACCAACCGCAGTACCACCAAGAGCAAGTTCACAGATATGTGGAATTGCATCTTCAATATGTTTTTCAGCATGTGCCAGCATAGCTGCCCAACCTGAAATTTCTTGGCCTAAAGTTAATGGCGTCGCATCTTGTAAGTGAGTACGACCAATTTTAACTATTCCTTTAAACTCATTCGCTTTAGCATCTAAAACTTTATGTAATGCTTTTAGCTCAGGCAATAAGTTTTCACGGATAGCAATAACGGCGGCAACATGCATTGCAGTTGGGAATACGTCGTTTGAGCTTTGGCTTTTATTGACATCATCATTAGGATGGATTAAACGATCATTACCACGCTGACCACCTAAAATCTCACTACCGCGGTTAGCTAGCACTTCGTTCATGTTCATATTACTTTGCGTACCAGAACCTGTTTGCCAGATAGCAAGAGGGAATTCAGTCGGATGTTTATTCGCCAAAACTTCATCTGCAGCAGCGATAATAGCATCACCACGCTCTTTCGGTAGTAATCCTAAATCTATATTGACGCTTGCCGCGGCTTTTTTAGTAATAGCCAAAGCGTGAATTAACGCTACGGGCATCTTTTCTACAGATATACGGAAATGTTCTAAAGAACGCTGAGTTTGCGCGCCCCACAACTGGTCAGCAGGTACTTCAATAGATCCCATTGAATCTTTTTCAATGCGAGTGGCTGCCATTACTATCTCCTTAGGTACATATACAGAATCATCATTTTAGAATTATCAGCTTGCAGGTAAGCCGACACCAACTTGTTATATGATGCCATATCTTTAATTTCAATAATGCGACTTAGCCGTGTTTATTGTATTGTAGTATCAAGGAAATACATTGATTTTTAGAAAAAGCGAGTTAAGCCATGCAAAAAATGATCAACAAAATTCAAAATTATGATTGGGGAAGTAAAACGGCCCTAACGCAGTTGTACTCAATTCCTAATCCAGAACATTTACCAATGGCTGAATTGTGGATGGGTGCACATCCTAAAGCGAGCTCTTCGATTACCGACCCTAACACAGGGAAAGTTATTCCATTGATTGATTATATTGCGACTAATCCTGAAGAAATTCTAGGTAAAAAGATTGCAGACAATTTCGCTCGGCTACCCTTTTTATTTAAAGTTCTTTGTGCGGCAAAACCATTATCGGTTCAAGTACATCCAAATAAAAAATATGCTGAAGTCGGATTTGCGAAAGAAAACGCAGCAGGTATTTCTTTAGATTCCCCGTACCGTAATTATAAAGATGATAATCACAAACCAGAACTCATCTATGCAATTACCCCTTTTAAGGCAATGAATGCATTTCGTCCTTTACCAGAAATCGCCCAATTATTGGATTTTGTCTCAGCTGCACATCCTGAAATCCAATATTTTGTTCAAGAACCAAGTGAAGAAAAATTAGCGAAATTATTTGCACAGATTCTTAGTCTTTCTGGTGATCAGAAAGAGTTAGCCTTAGGTGTATTAAAAGCGGCATTGAACAGCCGTCAAGGTGAGCCTTGGAATACAATCAAACAAATGGTTAGCCTCTATCCTGATGATACTGGTTTATTTGTGCCTTTATTATTAAATGTGATTGAATTACAACCTGGCGAGGCCATGTTTTTATATGCTCGCACACCTCATGCTTATATAGAAGGTGTAGGTTTAGAAATCATGGCGAACTCTGATAATGTCTTGCGTGCTGGGCTAACAAATAAGCATATTGATGTTGCAGAACTCATTGCTAATGTCGATTTTTTCCCAAAAACCTGCGAAAGTTTATTAAGCCAACCAGAAAAATCAGGAAATATCTGTAAATACAAGATACCTGTAGAAGATTTTGCATTTAATATATATTCTATTAACGACACGGGAACAAAAATAACGAATGAAACTGCATCAATTCTATTTTGTATTGATGGAGAGTTAGTTCTAAAGTCAGGCGATGATGAAATAGCGCTCACTTCTGGAGAGTCTGTTTTTCTTTCTGCTTTTGAAAAAGAAGTTTACATCACAGGTTTCGGTGAACTTGCTAGAGTATTTAACCTCTAGTTTAAAAAGGCAACTTCTTGTGTTTTATTCGTCATTGATTACACACAATAGACGATTAGATGAAACGTAATTCAATATTATCGTGTGTTTGTACACACAAAAGGATGGATGTTTATAATGAAAAAGTCATTAGTTGCGATTGGTGTTATCGTTGCTGTAGGTGCTGTGTGGACGGGTACAGCTTGGTATACAGGTTCTAAAATTGAAACCGAGTTGAATAGATTCATTAATAATGCAAATCAGTCTATAGCAATGAATGCACCTGAGTCAGGTGTAACGCTAAAAGTTGAAAACTTTAAACGTGGCGTATTCTCATCACAAGCAAACATTGTTGTTTTATCAAATGAAGCGCCTGATGATTCAGTTGTGTTCAATACGAATATTGACCATGGTCCATTCCCACTATCACAATTAGCCAAATTTAATTTAATCCCTAAACTTGGTGCTGCAAATATTGAATTAGAGCACAATGCAACAACACAAGAACTGTTTGAAATGACAAAAGGTAAACCGTTTGTCACTGGAACAGCAGTCGTTGGGTATAGTAAAAATATTGATTCAAATTTAGACCTACTCCCTCTTGAATTCACTAAAGATGATGCTGTTCTTTCTTTCAGTGGCTCTAAACTTGTGTTTAACACCTCATCTGAACTGAAAAAGATTGATATCTCGTTAATAACCGATAATTTCAATGTACATAAAGAAGATAAAACTGAAGGCTTTACGCTAAAAGGTTTAAAACTTACTTCTAATGTTGATAAAACTGAACATGGTTTTTATATCGGTAACCAAGAGTTTATCGTCTCTGATATTGATTTAAATATTCCAGAAACGAACTTCTCATTTAAGAATTTGTCTGTCGCTTCAGACACATCTATTGAAAATGAAAACGTTAAAGGTAACATTAGTTATTCTGTCGATGACGTAAGTTTCTTAGGTGAAAACTTCGGTTCAGGTAAAATGGCGATTTCTATTGATAAACTTAATGCTGTAGCATTAGGTAAATTTGTAGAACAGTACAACCAAGCTGTAGCAGAAGGGTTAGCAACTGGAAGCCCAACTGCGGCAGCAGAGAAAATTGCAATGGATATGGTCACTAAGACATTACCTGAGTTAATCCAAAGCAAACCAACCTTCTCTATTAGCCCTGTTTATTGGAAAAACGCAGCGGGTGAAAGTTCAAGCAACTTAACGCTTTCGTTCAACAAATGGGATCAGAACGAGCTTACTGCTTTAGCAATGTCAAATAAAATTGATGAAGCAGTGAAAAGCCTATTCACTTCATTCGATTTTGATCTGAAATTGAATAAACCTATGGTTATTCAATTAATGTCGCAAGTGCTTATTGCTGACAATGGAGTTCCTGTTAGTGCTGAAATCAAAAAAGAGTATGAACAACAAGCGATTGCTCAATTTGACGAGATGCAAGAAGTCTTAACAGCAGATATGTTTACTTCGCCTATGGATGAAATGTTCATGACGGATGAACAAAGAGCAGAAAAGGCAAAACAGAAGAAATCACCTTGGATGGTTGAAAATGGTAACGACCTGACAATGACGGTTAAGTTTGCAGGAAATGACATCACATTTAACGCAGACAAATACACCTTGGCTGATTTTTTAACCAAGTTAGGCCTTATGACTAACCCTGAAGACGCAATGAATTATGACCAAATTCCTGAGCCTTTAGAAGTCCCTGCTGAAAATCATGAGAATGAACAACCTGCTAATTAATATTAGCAATTGTTAATCAACAAAATTGATGCCAGTCTTATTATTTAAGGCTGGCATTTTTGTTTCTATGATGTCTTATTTATTATCATACCATACAACTTATATGCGTTATGATATGGGTTATTAAGGTATGTTATGCGCTTTTCTCGTTATACTCGATGACAAATAAATCAATTTAAGAGACGACACATCAATGATCAATAAAAAACTTCCTTTGACTGATATTCATAGACATCTTGACGGTAATATTCGCCCGGAAACTATCCTGTCTCTTGCACAGCAACATAATATTCAATTGCCAGCCTATGAAATTGAAGCGTTGAGACCACATGTACAAATCATCACTCAAGAAGCTAACTTAGTGAGCTTTTTGCAAAAATTAGACTGGGGTGTTGCCGTTCTTGCCGATTTAGATGCATGTAAACGCATCGCTCAGGAAAATGTTGAAGATGCATATAATGCAGGTATTGATTATGCTGAGCTGCGTTTTTCTCCTTATTATATGGCCATGAAACACCAACTTCCTGTTGAAGGCGTGGTAGAAGCGGTGATTGATGGTATTGCAGCAGGTTGTCAGCAATATGATATTAAAATAAACCTCATTGGTATTCTCAGCCGAACATTTGGCACTGATGCTTGTGCTCAAGAGCTTGCAGGTTTACTTGCACACCGCAATAAACTTTGTGCTCTTGATTTGGCAGGTGATGAACTCGGTTTTCCGGGCGCACTCTTTCAAACACATTTTGCTAAAGCGCGTGATGCCGGATTACATATTACTGTACATGCTGGCGAAGCTGCGGGTTCTGAAAGTATTTGGCATGCCATAAAAGAGCTTGGTGCTGAACGAATTGGTCATGGCGTAAAAGCCAGTGAAGATCAAGCACTCATTGATTATCTCGCGACCAATAAAATTGGCATAGAAAGTTGCTTAACCTCAAATATCCAAACAAGTACCGTTTCTTCATTAGATAAACACCCATTAAAAATGTTTTTAAACCAAGGTGTTTTAGCTTCGATTAATACAGATGACCCTGCTGTACAAGGCATTGAGTTACGCCATGAATATGAAGTTGCAGCCCTGCAAGCAGGATTAACCGCAAAAGAGATTGAACAAGCTCAAATAAATGGCTTAACAATAGCGTTTCTCGAAGAAAATGAAAAGCAAGCATTAAGAGATAAAGCAGCTAAACGTTAGTATTACTTTATCTAAAATATAGTTATGTATTTGTATCTAAGGGCAGAAATAACAATTCTGCCCTTTTGTTTGGCCTGTTCAGGTCACTGTTGCTAAAGAGATTAATCATTAGCAACACATTGTATGTTGTAACTAATTAACTAGAAGTAAGTAGATAAAATCCACTTACTCCGTTTATTTTTATAACTAATTATTTATATTTTATTTCGTTAATCTTTTTGCATAACGCTGCGCTAATACAGCGCAAACCATTAGTTGGATTTGATGGAATATCATCAAAGGTAATAAAATAACACCAACTACTGAGGCGGGAAATAACACATTTGCCATTGGCACACCATTCGCTAAGCTCTTTTTGGAACCACAAAAAACAATCGTGATTTCATCTTCTTTACTAAATCCGAGGAATCGTGCCGCTAATGTATTAAGCATAATGACAATAAATAAAATAACGCAACTTACAACGGCAATCATCAGCAGAGAATAACCATCAATACGCTGCCAGATGCCTTCAACAACAGCTTCACTGAATGCTACATAAACAACCAATAGTATTGATGACCGGTCTGTGATATTAATCAGTTTGCGATTACGGTTAATCCAATTTGCTAACCAAGGTCTTGATAAATGCCCCACTACAAACGGTAACATTAATTGCAACAATATCGAGCCTATTGCATTTAACGTATCCATTGCTTGGCTACCATCTTCATCCATCAAAAAGCCAACCAATATTGGTGATAAAAAAACACCTAAAATACTTGATGCAGATGCACTACAAATTGCAGCAGCAACATTCCCCCCTGCCACAGAGGTAAAAGCAATGGCCGATTGGACAGTTGCCGGCAATGCACATAAATACAGGAATCCCATGTAAACGGTTGGTGACATCCAAGACGGCACCATAAAGTGAAGACCTAACCCTAGGATTGGAAATAAAATAAATGTGCTAGCAAATACAAGTAAATGAAGTCGCCAATGTCCCATACCAGCCACAATAGACTCGCGTGAAAGTTTAGCGCCATGCATAAAAAACAAAAGCGCAATAGCAGCCGTTGTTAAATATTGGAAAGCGACCTTGACTTCACCTTCACAAGGGAGAAAACTTGCAACAATGATCACCAAGATCATGATCAATAAAAAGGAGTCAATTTTCAGTTTTGCTAACAAATTCATTTTATTACCTAAAGAAAAAAGAGCCAGCTAAATAGCTGACTCAATTATTCGACAAATTAAAATTCAACATTAACAGTGCGTTTTTCTTGAGCTGATAAGATGCCTGCTTCAATTAATCTCATGATATCTATAGCTTCTTGAGGAAGAACAGGATTTTTAGCGCCATGTCTTATCGCCTCATAAATTTCAAGGTAATAACCACCATAATTTCCTTTTTCATTTACCCATTCAGTTGTCACCAATTCATCATTCTGTGACAGTGTCACTGAACCATTTTTAGGATCAATGCCCCACTCAGCACCTGTTGGTAACATACCATTTTTTAGACATTCCTCTTGTGAATCAAGCCCATACTTCACATAACTGCCATTCATACCATGTACAACATATAATGGCGTTTCAGCAGCAGCAACAGTTGTCGAGTGAAGAATAACTTTTTTATCTGAGTAATTTAGGATGACATGAAAATAGTCCACCGCTTCAGCACCAGGGCGGATCATCGCTAAATCTGCGGTAATACTTTGTGGTTTACCAAAAAATTGTAAAGCTTGATCGAGAAGATGAGGCCCTAAATCGTACCAAATCCCGCCGCCTGCAACGGAAGATTCTCGCCAACGCTGGCGAGTCATTGGGCGATAACGGTCAAAATGAGATTCATAATACTTAATATCCCCCAAACAACCATCGGCCAATAATTTTTTCAAGGTCAAATAACCGGCATCCCAACGGCGGTTATGGTAAATAGAAAGTAATTTACCTGCTTTAATTGCTTGTTGTTTAAGTAATTCTGCTTCTTCAACAGTAATCGTAAAAGGCTTATCGACAACCACATGTTTACCCGCAGCCAACGCTGCGCTAGCGAGTGGATAGTGCGTATCATTTGGTGTTGGAATAATAATAAGGTCAATTTCTGGATTAGAAAATAACTGCTCAGGAGTTGATACAACAGCAACTTCTGGCCAATCTGCTGTGACTTTTTCAGGATTACTACTTGATATTGCCGTTAATTGATATTCAGGTAATGTGACAATAAATGGCACATGAAATGTTTTACTCGCATAACCATACCCGATAATACCAACTTTAATTGGTGCAGACATAACCACCTCATCAAATGAATTTGCCACTAATTGATTCAAAAGTATCACCATAACGAATTAATTAGCAAATAAAACTATGGTAGGATGGCGCAAGAACACAATAAATGGATGTATTTTATGCCCCCTATTGATAACTACCACCGTATTACTGGCTGGTTGCTTGCGCCCGCGGCTTTCATGTTACTCACCTTTTTTGCTACATGCGCCATGGTCGTTATGTATGTCACTAAACTCTACCAAATTATGACTACCATTGATGATTGGCACAACTTTATTCCTTTAGATTGGTGGCTATCATTCCTGATCACTGTAGTCATGACATTTTTTACTGCTCATATTTTAAAATTAATGTTTTTCCGGTCTCGCCATTTTCCCAGACGATTTATTATTTGGTTAATGATTTTATTATTATTAGGTCTGAAAACATTCGCATTTGCAGCTGTTGATGATGATACTGCATTAAAAGCGTTAGCTTGGCCGCTATTAGGTGCCGGTATCTTTGTGCCTTATATCAAACGTTCTGAAAGAGTGAAGATGACTTTCACACAAGATCGATAAGCATCAAAAAATAGCTTGTTATCATACTGCCCAGTCTTACTGGGTTAGTACCAGTTTTGTTTTTTATTATTGTTTCAGGCTATGAAATGACTGATTATCTTTTACTCTTTATCGGGACAGTACTGGTTAACAACTTTGTACTCGTAAAATTCCTCGGATTGTGCCCATTCATGGGTGTATCAAAAAAACTCGAAACAGCAATCGGGATGGGACTCGCAACGGCATTTGTCATGACGTTAGCATCGATTAGCTCATGGCTAATGGATACCTTGATTTTAATCCCTCTGGATTTACTCTACCTGCGTACTTTGAGTTTTATTTTGGTTATTGCCGTTGTTGTGCAATTTACTGAGATGGTCGTAAGAAAAACCAGTCCAACGCTTTATCGCTTACTCGGCATTTTTCTGCCACTAATAACAACTAACTGTGCGGTGCTTGGTGTAGCATTATTAAATATTAACCAATCTCATGGCTTCTTACAGTCTGCGGTATATGGTTTTGGTGCGGCAGTCGGCTTTTCACTGGTTATGGTGTTATTTGCCGCTATTCGTGAGCGACTTGCCGTTGCAAATGTTCCAGCCCCTTTTCGCGGTTCATCAATTGGCCTCATTACAGCAGGACTGATGTCCTTGGCTTTTATGGGCTTTAGTGGTTTGGTGAAATTCTAATGATGTCATTATGGATTGCTACTGGCATATTAGCCATTTTCGGTCTTATCTTTGGGCTAATCTTAGGTTATGCTGCGTTACGCTTTAAAGTCGATGAAGACCCTATTGTTGAAAAATTAGATGCTATTTTACCTCAAAGCCAATGCGGTCAATGCAGCTACCCAGGATGTCGTCCTTATGCTGAAGCCGTCGCTAATAATGGTGAAATGATTAACAAGTGCGCACCTGGCGGTGAGCAAGTGATGTTAAAAATCGCTGAATTATTAAACGTTGATCCTCAGCCGATCGATGGTGATGAAAGTGCGCAAAACCCAATGCGCCAAGTCGCTATCATTGATGAAGGAAATTGCATTGGTTGTACGAAGTGCATTCAGGCTTGCCCTGTTGATGCTATTGTCGGCGCAACTCGTGCCATGCACACGGTGATTGAAGATTTATGCACAGGATGTAATTTGTGTGTTGCCCCTTGCCCAACTGATTGTATCGAGCTAGTTCCAGTGAAAACAACAACTGCAAATTGGAAATGGGATCTTAGCCTTATCCCTGTTAAAAATATTCCAGTGTCACCTCAACCAATGCAACCAAAGTCTGCATTATCAGCAATAAAAGGTGATGCACATGCTTAAGTTATTTAGTTGGCTCAAAAAAGATAAAATCTGGGATTTTGCAGGTGGTATTCATCCACCTGAAATGAAACTACAGTCCAGTCGTGCACCAATGAGAATTGCATCAATCCCTAATGAATTGATCATTCCGTTGCAGCAACACCTTGGGCCTGAAGGTGAATTAATTGTCAATGTAGGCGATTATGTTTTCAAAGGCCAACCACTCACGCGTGGGCTTGGGCGTACCGTTCCGGTTCATGCGTCAACATCAGGCACAATCACAGCTATTGAGCCAATGGTTACTGCTCATCCGTCCGGATTAAAAGAGTTGTGTGTGCGTATTCAAGCAGATGGGTTGGATACATGGTGTGAATTGTTTCCTGAGAAAGATTTCTTACAACTTACGCCACAACAATTACTGCAAAAAATAGAGCAAGCAGGTATTGCTGGATTAGGTGGTGCTGGCTTCCCTACTGCATCTAAACTGGCGGGTGGGAAAGATGCGATTAAAACGCTCATCATAAATGCCGCAGAATGTGAACCTTATATCACTGCTGATGATCGCCTAATGCAAGATCATGCTGATGAGGTCATTGAAGGTTGCCGTGTTTTACAACATCTTTTAAATCCTGACCAAGTTCTTATCGGTATTGAAGATAACAAGCCAGAAGCTATTTCTGCTCTAAAACTGGCATTAACTCCACAAGATAACCAAATATTTATCCGAGTTATTCCAACTAAATATCCATCAGGTGGCGCAAAACAGCTGACTAAAATCCTAACCGGAAAAGAGGTTCCATCTGGTGCTCGCTCATCTCAAATTGGCGTGTTAATGCATAATGTTGGAACTGTGGTGGCGATTAAACGCGCAGTTCTTGAAGGGCAACCTTTAATTGAACGTGTTGTGACTGTTACTGGTGAAGCAATTGAAAAGCCAGGTAATTTTTGGGCTCGTATTGGAACCCCTGTTCACCATTTATTGTCACAGACTGGTTTTCAACCAGAATCAGAGCAAATGGTTATTATGGGGGGGCCATTAATGGGCTTCACCCTACCTGACCTCAATGTTCCTGTTGTTAAAATCTGCAACTGTTTACTTGTACCTACTGCTGAAGAGGTTGGAAAACCGGCATTAGAAGAAGCTTGTATTCGTTGCGGTTTATGTGTAGATGCGTGCCCTGCGGCTTTATTACCTCAACAATTATATTGGTTTAGTAAAGGTGAAGAGCACGAAAAAGCGCAAAAACATAATTTATTCGATTGTATTGAATGTGGTGCCTGCGCCTACGTGTGCCCAAGTAATATCCCGCTGGTGCAGTATTACCGCCAAGAAAAAGCTGAAATCAAAGAGATAGCGCAAGAAGAACGACGAGCAGCTGAAGCAAAATTACGCTTTGAAGCTAAACAGCAACGAATGGAAAGAGAGAAGTTAGCTCGCGAAGAACGCCACAAAAAAGCGGCTGTCCAAGTTGAAACAACAGATAAAGATGCCATTGCTGATGCATTAGCGCGTGTTAAAGCAAAACAAGAGACAGCAACCGCGTTAGCTGAAAAATCACCAGATAGTTCTACTGATGATCCAAGAAAAGCCGCTGTTGCCGCCGCGCTTGCACGAGCTAAAGCGAGAAAATTAGAACAAGAAGATAAAAGTGACGCTGTCACTAGTTCAGAATCAAGTGATGATCCACGTAAAGCTTCTGTCGCTGCGGCAATTGCCCGTGCGAAAGCCAAAAAAGCGGCTCAGCAAGCAGAAAAYCGTGTTGAGAATATTGAACCTCAACCCGTTGAARYGGCAGAARTYGACCCGCGTAAAGCVGCTGTGGCTGCGGCAATTGCCCGTGCRAAAGCCAAAAAAGTGGCTCAGCAAACAGAAARTCGTGTTGAAAATATTGAACCTCAACCCGTTGAAGCGGCAGARATYGACCCGCGTAAAGCCGCTGTCGCTGCGGCAATTGCYCGTGCGAAAGCCAAAAAAGCAGCTCAGCAAGCAGAAAACYGTRTTGAAAATATTGAACCTCAACCCGTTGAAGCGGCAGAAATCGACCCGCGTAAAGCSGCTGTGGCTGCGGCAATTGCCCGTGCRAAAGCCAAAAAAGCAGCTCAGCAAGTAGAAAACCGTGTTGAAAATATTGAACCTCAACCCGTTGAAGCGGCAGAGATTGACCCGCGTAAAGCGGCTGTCGCTGCGGTAATTGCCCGTGTCAAAGCGAAGAAAATCGTCCAAGAAGAGGCTCAACTTGCAGCTCAAGTTAGCGAAGAAGATACACTTTCACCTGCTGCAGAAGTGCCTATTGAAGAAGAAACAGATCCACGAAAAGTTGCTGTAGCAGCCGCGATTGCTCGCGTAAAAGCGAAACAAGCACAGAAACATGAACAAACAACGATAGAGTAAGTGACTGACTACCATGAAATTTAGGCCCATTGATTCAAACAATCGCCGTTTAAAAATTGCCAGTGCGCCATTTACGCACAATACCCAAAGCACCAGTCTTGTGATGTTTTGGGTACTTATCGCGGCAATACCCGGCATAGCTGCTCAAATTTACTTTTTTGGTATGGGGACGCTTTATCAAATTATTTTAGCTATGATGACTGCCGTTGTAACAGAAAGTATTGCGATACGTTTACGAAAGCTTCCTGTTATTAATGTATTAAAAGATAACTCAGCTATTGTCACCGCATTACTTTTGGGCGTAAGCCTACCACCTTTGGCACCTTGGTGGATGATTGTGCTAGGAACATTTTTTGCCATTATTATTGCTAAACAATGTTATGGTGGACTTGGTCAAAATCCATTTAACCCAGCGATGGTGGGTTATGTGGTATTACTTATTTCATTTCCTGTTCAAATGACAAGTTGGTTACCACCGCAAGAATTACAATCTTTTGATATCAATGCATTAGATAATTTATGGGTGATTTTTACAGGTCATACCCCAGCAGGAATAACGTTAGAATCATTGCGGATTGGTGTAGATGGCATGAGCCAAGCCACACCACTAGATAGTTTTAAAACGGGTCTTTTAACACACCCTATTTCAGATGTGTTACAGCAACCTATCCTACAAGGTTCTCTGGCAGGCATCGGCTGGCAATGGGTTAACATCGCCTATTTATTAGGCGGCCTGATCATGCTTAACCGCCGCATTATTAATTGGCATATTCCTGTTTCATTTTTAGCGACATTGGCAATTTTGGCTACTGTCAGTTGGTTGTTGGATGACAGCCGTTACGCCTCGCCTTTAATACAGCTATTTTCTGGAGCAACAATGCTCGGTGCATTTTTTATTGCAACCGATCCTGTGACAGCATCAACGACACCAAAAGGTCGTATTATTTATGGTGTATTAATTGGACTATTAGTCTGGCTAATCCGCGTTTATGGCGGTTATCCAGATGCAGTCGCTTTCGCGGTGTTGCTAACAAATATTGCCGTGCCTTTAATCGACCATTATACGCAACCACGTGCGTATGGACACAAACATAAATAAGGAGCCTTTTATGTTAACTACAATGCGTCGACATGGCACCATCTTAGCTATTTTTGCAGCAGGTACGACGGCATTAAGTGCCGCTGTTTATACATTAACTAAAAATATTATTGCTCAACAAGCTGCTATCGTTCAGAAAAAGCTCCTTGATCAAGTTGTTCCTGAAAGCTTGTATGACAATGACTTTGGGCAAGAATGTTATCTTGTTGGTGCTGATGCAGCACTGGGTGGTAAACTGCCTCATCGGCTTTATATTGCACGTAAAAATGGTGAGCCTGTTGCTGCCGCACTTGAATCAATCGCACCAGATGGTTATTCCGGTGCAATTAATTTGCTGGTTGGTGCTGATTTTCATGGTACTGTGCTAGGTGTACGTGTTACGGAACACCATGAAACCCCAGGCCTTGGCGATAAAATTGAAACGCGTATTTCAGATTGGATCACGCTATTTAGTGGCAAAAAAATGGAATCTGATAATGACCCGCATTGGGCTGTTAAAAAAGATGGCGGTGATTTTGATCAATTCACTGGGGCAACAATTACTCCAAGAGCGGTTGTCAATGCGACAAAACGTACAGCGGTTTTCATGAAACAAATTCCGCAAAATCTCTCAACTTACCCAATTTGTGGAGCTGAATAAATGAGCGAATCAAAAGAGCTTTTTGTTCAAGGATTATGGAAAAATAACTCAGCATTAGTGCAATTGCTTGGGCTTTGTCCACTTCTTGCCGTTTCATCGACAGCAACAAATGCTTTAGGTTTAGGACTTGCAACTACATTAGTGCTGGTTTGTACAAATGTCGCTGTCTCAGCATTTCGGCGTTGGGTACCTGCTGAAATTCGTATCCCTATTTATGTTATGATCATAGCGTCAGTTGTTAGTGCAGTACAAATGTTGATTAATGCTTATGCTTTTGGTTTATATGAATCGCTGGGGATTTTTATTCCTTTGATTGTGACCAACTGCATTGTTATCGGTCGTGCAGAAGCTTATGCATCAAGAAATACGGTTGCGCTTTCCGCGATTGATGGCCTAGCAATGGGTCTTGGCGCTACTGCCGCGTTATTTATGCTAGGTGCAATGCGTGAGATTTTAGGAAATGGCACCTTATTTGATGGTGCAGATTTACTTTTAGGATCTTGGGCTAAATCACTAAGAATAGAAATTATCCATCTTGATTCTCCATTCTTATTAGCCATGCTGCCACCGGGTGCATTTATTGGCCTTGCATTAATGTTAGCCGGTAAGTATCTAATCGATGAAAAAATGAAAAAAAGAGAAGCCCTCAAAACGGGTACAGAACCTGCACATGAATACCAAAAAGAACAAGGATGTGGTAGTCATATTTCAAGATAATAATTGTGAGCTATGAATAAAACTAAACGCATTGAGATATTAACTCGTCTTCGTGATAACAACCCGCACCCAACGACTGAGTTAAAATTTAATTCCCCTTTTGAGCTGCTGATAGCGGTTTTGCTATCAGCACAAGCAACAGATGTTAGTGTTAATAAAGCAACAGCCAAACTTTACCCTGTTGCCAATACACCTGAGGCGATGTTGGCCTTAGGTGTTGATGGTATTAAAGAATATATCAAAACGATTGGGTTATATAACACCAAGGCTGAAAGTGTCATAAAGACATGTAAAATATTGATCGAGAAACACAATAGCCAAATCCCCGAAAACAGAGAAGCCTTAGAAGCTTTACCGGGTGTTGGTCGAAAAACGGCAAATGTCGTCCTCAATACAGCATTCGGTTGGCCAACGATTGCTGTCGATACACATATATTTCGGGTCTGTAATCGTACCAATTTCGCACCGGGAAAAAATGTCGTTGAAGTTGAAGAAAAACTGCTAAAAGTGGTTCCAGCCGAATTTAAAGTAGATTGCCACCATTGGTTAATTTTACATGGCCGCTATACTTGTATTGCACGCAAGCCGCGTTGTGGCTCATGTATTATTGAAGATCTGTGTGAATATAAAGATAAGGTCTATCCAGACAACTAATTTATTATCGCTCCCAGATATATTGTTATCGATGCAATTTTTTCTTGCTCTAGCACTTTGTCTTACGTAACAATGGGAGCCAAACTCAACCTCCATAAAAACGGTAAGTATGTTTCAAGACAATCCATTGCTCGCGCAACTTAAACAAAAGTTACACGCCCAAACACCTCGTGTTGAAGGTCTGGTAAAAAGCACCGAAAAAGGTTTCGGTTTTCTCGAAGTAGATGGTCAAAAAAGCTACTTTATTCCGCCTCCGCAGATGAAAAAAGTGATGCATGGTGACCGTATTATTGCGGCAATCCATACAGAAAAAGATCGTGAATTTGCAGAGCCTGAAGAACTTGTAGAACCATTCCTTAGCCGTTTTGTGGGGCGTATTCAAAAGAAAGATAACGACAATCGCTTATTTGTTATTCCTGATCATCCTCTTTTAAGAGATGCAATTTCTTGCCGTCCAATCAAAGAAATTACTCACCAATTTGAGCAAAATGACTGGGTTATTGCCCAAATGCGTTACCATCCGCTAAAAGGTGATAAAATTTTCTATGCAGAAATCACTGAGTTTATCACTGATGGTAATGACCATTTCGCGCCGTGGTGGGTAACGTTACGCCGTCACCAATTAGATCTCGCAGAACCACAAATGGAAGAGTGCCACCTTGATGATGAAGGAATAGAACGCATTGATATTACCCATCTTCATTTTGTCACCATTGATAGCGCTAGCACTGAAGATATGGATGATGCGCTTTATATTGAAAAGAATGAAAATGGCGAATTAAAGCTGTATATCGCTATCGCAGATCCTACAGGCTATATAAAAGAAAATAGTCAATTAGACACATTGGCTTTAGCTCGCTCATTCACCAACTATTTACCGGGTTTTAATATCCCTATGCTGCCGCGTGAACTGTCAGATAATCTCTGCTCTTTACGTCCTAATGAACGACGCCCTGCTCTGGTTTGTTCTGCTGTTATCCTTGATGATGGTACCATTTCTGATGATATTCAATTCTTCAGTGCTTGGGTCGAGTCAAAAACTAAATTAGTTTATGATGAAGTTTCTGATTGGCTAGAACAATCTGGTGATTGGAAGCCAACGAATGATTTAGATGAACAACAAATTATCCTGTTAAAAGAGATGGCAGATAAACGCCATCAATGGCGTCAACAAAATGCGTTAGTCTTTAAAGATCGCCCAGATTACCGTTTCCTTTTAGATGATCAGGGAAATGTTCTTGATATTATTGTAGAAAATCGCCGCACAGCTAACCGCATTGTTGAAGAAGCAATGATCACGGCAAACCTTTGTGCCGCAACTGAGTTAAAAAATAAATTAGGTTTTGGTGTCTTTAACGTCCATTTAGGGTTTGAACCATTACAAATTGACCAAGTTGTACAAACTTTAAAAGATAACGGTATTGAAACAGATTCTGAATCGCTGTTAACGCTTAAAGGTTTTCGTGAGTTACGTCGCCAATTAGATGCGCAACCAACACAATTCTTAGACAGCCGTATTCGTCGTTTCCAAACCTTTGCAGAAGTAAGAAGTGAGCCAGGCCCACACTTTGGTTTAGGTTTTGATATTTATGCGACTTGGACTTCCCCGATCCGGAAATATACAGATATTGTTAACCACCGCCTTTTGAAATCCATTGTTTCAGGGACGCTGTCTACCAATAAGCCTAGCGAAGAATTATCCATTAAATTAGCAGAGCGTCGCCGTGCAAACCGTATGGCAGAACGTGATGTCAGTGATTGGTTGTATGCGCGATTCTTAAAAGCTTATGAAGGTACAAAAACTGTTTTTGCCGCAGAAATTATTGATATTACACGTGGCGGTGTTCGCGTTCGTTTAACAGCTAATGGCGCAGTGGCATTTATGCCAGCACCATTCATGCATAGTGTTCGTGATGAAATTCAATGCAGCCAAGAAACTGGCAGTGTATTAATTAAAGGTGAACCAGCTTATAAACTGAACGATATTATCAATACAAATATTGCTGAAGTTAAGATGGAAACACGTAATATTATTGTCCGTCCTGCCGAATAATTAATTTTTAGCTATAATTAATGTGTCATTGAATACGCTTCAATGACACATTTTTTATTTATAACTTGATGTTCATCTATTTTGATAAAGTTCTTATCACTTGGAGTCATTGAAAATGAATACAACAAGTCGACGTATTTTATCTTTTGCCCTAGCCGCAACTCTCCTCACGAGCATTAGCGCATGCTCAAATATGTCAAACCGAGATAAAAATACAGCTATTGGCGCTGGTGTAGGTGCTGTTGGAGGAGCGGTACTGACTGGTGGTGATGCTTTAGGTACAGTTGGTGGCGCAGCAGTTGGCGGGATTATCGGCAATCAGGTAAAGAAATAAGATTATGATTGATACAAATAATAGGGGGAAATAGCCAATCCCCCTATTTCATTTGTAAATTTTCGTTCAGTTCTAGCCACCAGCTAATTTAACTTGATAACCTTTAGCTTCAAGTAGCTGTTTGATCACATCGCGCTTATCACCTTGAATTTCAATATCGCCATCCTTAACTGAACCACCACAGCCACACTTTTTCTTAAGTTCAGCAGCAAGTTTAGTTAATGCTTCATCTTCAAGGTCAAGCCCAGTTACGACACAAACGCCCTTACCTTTACGGCCGGCTGTCTCTCGACGGATCCTAACAATGCCATCGCCTTTTGGCCGTTGAACTTTAGGTTTATCTTCTTCAATACGGCCTATATCAGTACTGTAAACTAAACGACTATTTGAATCTTTCATGCACTTTCCTTGATAGACTCATTAATTTTCTGCAATGCTAAAGCTGGATCATCACTTCGTGTTATTGGACGACCAATAACCATATAGTCAACACCGACTTTTAATGCTTCTTGTGGTGTCATAATTCGGCGTTGATCACCAACTTCACTGCCTACAGGCCTGATCCCCGGCGTCACCAGTTTAAAATCATCCCCGCATAATAATTTTAAGCGCTGGGCTTCATGAGCAGAACAGACAACGCCATCTAACCCACACTCTTTTGTAAGTAAAGCTAGGCGCTCTGCATGTTCAGCTGGTGTTGCATTAATACCAACACCCATAAGATCAGACTGTTCCATACTCGTTAAAACAGTTACCGCTGTCAGTAATGGCGCATCTTTGCCAAATGTCTCAAGTGCTTTTTGCGCAGCTTCCATCATTCTTGCGCCGCCACTCGCATGCACATTCACCATCCAAACACCCATTTCAGCTGCCGCAGTTACCGCTCTTGCCACCGTGTTAGGAATATCGTGAAATTTCAAATCAAGGAAAACATCAAAACCGCGCTCATGTAATGACCGGACAAATTGAGGACCATTAAAAGTAAACATCTCTTTTCCGACTTTTAAACGGCAATCTTTTGGATCAATCAGGTCGACAAATGCTAATGCAGCATCAGCATCATCATAATCAAGAGCAACAATAACAGGTGAGTGAGTTGATGAGAGAATGCGGTTCTCAGTTGATGAAATCATTTAGTAATAACCTTAAAATCGAGTTTGCTAAAAGGTGATGCTTTTATTGCCCATCAAGCCCTCTAATTGGTTTGATGGTATCCCATGAACGACAAGACGGACAATGCCAATATAAAGAATGCGATGTAAAACCACATTTATGACAGCGATAATCAGGTTTTGTCCTGATCTGCTCGCCAACCATTTTGCGTAATAAAATTAAGCTATCTTTTGCTCGACCTTCTTCAGCATCTTGCAAATGATATTCCATTAAGCGGTAAAACAGCCGCATGGTTGGATGGCGTTGAATTTGATCATTAATATAACTTGCTGCTGCTTCTCTATTTTTCTTCTCGACAATAATATCAGCAAGATAAAGCTCGGCAATAGCACCTGAATTCCCAGCGACACATTGACGTAAATAATGTTCCCACGAATCAATATCACCAATATTTTGATAGCATTCAAATAGTAAAGGTAATGTTTCAGCAACTAATTCTCGGTCTTGTTCATAAACTTGTTTAAGGACATTAATTGCTTTGTCATAATGACCTTGCTCAATAAAAATTCGCCCTTTCATGATAGAGACACGCGCGCAACTTTTATCCGCTTGCTCAGCTTTATTCAGTAAATTGAGCGCACCGTTAAGGTCATCACTTCCAAGATGTTGTAGAGCTAATTCACAATAAAAATGTGCAATATTTTCACGTAGTTCATCATTACCTAATTTAACCAGTTTATTGGCTGTCTCTATGGCTTTTGTCCAATCACTGGTCAGTTGAAAAATGGTTAATAATGATTGTAATGCGCTTTGTCTAAAATCAACTTCATCCGTTAATTGCTGAAACATGTTTTCCGCGCGATCATAAACGCCAGCTGCCATGTAATCCCGACCGAGTTGCTGAGTCGCTAATAAACGTTGTTCAAATGAGAGAGAAGCACTTTCCACCAGCGATTGGTGAATGCGAATAGCGCGTTCAACTTCGCCACGTGAACGAAACAGATTGCCTAATGTCAAATGCGCTTCGAATGCAGAGCTGTCCTCTTTCAACATATCAAGAAAGAGGTCAACTGCTTTATCTTGTTGATTGGATAAAAGGAAGTTAACACCCGTCACATAATCGCGTGACAGTCTATTGGCATGTTGCTGCTTATCTTGCTGGGCGCTTCTACGCCCCATGTACCAGCCATATGCAGCAGCAACGGGTAGCAATAGAAACAGCAACTCAAACATACAACATTAATCCTTGCTCTTTGACATCGCCAAATCTGTCGATTCAGAAATAGACGTTTTATCATCAGTTGCAAGTTGTGACTCTAAGCGTCTAATTTTGCGGCGAGCATTTTTTAAGCTGACAAGTGCTTTTAAATAAAATAGGCCTGCGATCAACCAACCTAAGATAAAACCCGCACCAAATAAAGAAGCTAATAGCGAAGAAACTGAAAAATCACCTTGAGCAATCAGATAGTTAAATGTAATCACCTGATCATTACTTGAGCCTAATGTAATAGAGATGATAAAAATAACGATAGCCAATAATAAAATCAGAAAATATTTCACATTCTTTCCCGTTATCAGTTCTTATGAAAACAAATATCTACCTGATAAGGTAGCATTTCCAGTGCATTCAGACAAAGTAATTTATTAGTTGGCGCTATATTCTTAAACATAAAATAGTCGAGTTTATTCCTTAGAAACATTATTTACATTTAAGAAGCTAACCCTTTTCAACAAAAAACACGTCATAATGGCTAAAATCATACTTATTATAACAGAAACGATCACATCTGATGCCCAATGCATTCCTAACCATATTCGACTAATCGCTACACTTTCGGCCCAAAGTGCAACAATAATAGCCAGCAAATAGTGGCTATTTTGCCAAAATAAGCTGATTAGCAATAATGCCCAACATGCTGAAAACAGCACATGTCCAGAAGGAAAAGAGTAACCCGTTTCAGCTTGCCAATGTTCTCGTTGCCATATTGGTATTTGTGGGTTTTGCTCAAGGGTATTCTTAATTAAAATAGCACGCTCATTTCTTGGCAAATCATAAAAGTGATCATTTGAAATCCCTTGATTTTTTTCAAGCCAAACCACATAAGGTCGAGGTTCTTGTACACTATTTTTAATTAAAATTTTTATCCCCTGCCCTAAAAGCACATCACCACAGATTATAATAAGACCCCATATCATTATTTGTTTAGTTCTTTTACGAAAAACAAATAATGTGATAAGCAGTAATATGAGCGAAGTTATCAAGCTATAAGGTAAACCCGCAGTTTGCGTTATCCAATATAGCCACTTAGCTGATTCAATATTGTGTGATGGTTCCCAGTGACAGCCAGTTAAGAGAAGAATGAATGGTGGTAATACCAGCAAAATAGCGGGTATCACTATGGAATAAATGGTTTTATTCATTTGATGCTATCCATATTCATTATTGTATCAAGGTATAATAAAATTACGTTCATAGGAGATTAACTCTGATATAGTAAAGTATAGATGGCAGTGCACAAATATGTATCTACGTTTTTATGAATATACCAAACTTCATATTATGAGTAAGAAGTCCTAACTGTCTAATTGAATTCTATTCAATCGCAAATTCTAGAATATGAGGTCAGAATAAAATGATAGCTACTTTGCCCAAACCATCAATGAATGCCCCATATAGGTTATTCAATTAATTTAAATTAATTAGCAAGAGTTATTTCAACTAATGAAAGAGAATATGCAGTTAAAACGCGTAGCTGAAGCTAAATTACCAACTCCTTTTGGCGAATTCTTAATGGTTGGTTTTGAAGAAATTGCAACGGGGCATGATCACGTAGCACTTGTTTTTGGCGATATATCAGGCGCAGAGCCTGTACTTAGTAGAATTCATTCTGAGTGCTTAACAGGTGATGCATTATTTAGTCTACGCTGTGATTGTGGCTTCCAACTCGAAGCTGCCCTCTCGCAGATTAGTAAAGCAGGTCGTGGTGTACTGCTTTATCATCGCCAAGAAGGTCGTAATATTGGGCTATTAAATAAAATAAAAGCCTATGCGCTGCAAGATCAAGGTCTTGATACAGTAGAAGCGAATATTAAATTAGGCTTCAAGGCAGATGAACGCGATTTTACATTGTGCTCTGATATGTACAAATTATTGGGTATTAATGAAGTCCGTTTACTGACTAACAATCCTAAAAAGATAGATATTATGCGTGAAGCAGGCATTAACGTGGTCGAACGTGTTCCTCTTATTGTTGGACGTAATCCTAATAATGAGCATTATTTAGATGTTAAAGCTCAAAAAATGGGACACATGCTATTTAAACACCAATAAAGAATTATTCCCCATCCCTTAAACCAAGAAAGCGCACAATAAATACTCTTTCTTGGTTTTATTAGACATTATAGTTTTTAGCCAATAGTGCCCTAATATTATTCACTTTCATTTATTAAGGTTTATACTACGAAGCAATATAACTATCTTGATAAATAACCCAATCTTAAATATGGAGTTATTTATCTGATAACAAGGAGATATTGTGGATAACCTGCATTCTATTCAACGTATGAGAAGATTGCGTAAAACTGAAAAATTACGTGATTTATTCCAAGAAACCCATCTTTCAATTAATGATCTATGCTTGCCCATTTTTGTTGAAGAAGAAGCTGATGACTATAAGCAAATTGAAAGTATGCCTGGAGTCGTGCGTATTCCGGAAAAACGTTTAGCTTATGAAATTGAACGTATTGCCAATGCAGGTATTAAGTCTGTTATGACTTTTGGTATTTCCCATCATCTTGATGAAACAGGTAGTGATGCTTGGAATGAAAATGGACTGGTCTCGCGTATGTCGCGTATCTGTAAAGATACCGTTCCTGAAATGATAGTGATGTCAGATACCTGTTTTTGTGAATACACCTCGCATGGCCATTGCGGTGTTATGCATGGTGAGCATGTTGATAATGACGCAACTATTTATAATTTAGGGCAACAAGCTGTTGCTGCTGCCAGTGCTGGTGCTGATTTCATTGCGCCTTCTGCTGCAATGGATGGTCAAGTTATGGCTATTCGACAAGCTCTTGATGCTGCTGGTTTTACAGATACAGCAATCATGTCCTACTCAACCAAGTTTGCATCTGCATTATATGGCCCATTTAGAGATGCAGCTGGTTCATGTTTAAAAGGTGACCGTAAAACATATCAAATGAATCCCATGAATCGCCGTGAAGCTATTCATGAATCATTGATCGATGCGCAAGAAGGCGCAGATGCATTAATGGTAAAACCTGCTGGTGCCTACCTTGATATTATTCGTGATTTACGTGAGCGCACAGAATTACCTATCGGTGCTTATCAAGTCAGTGGCGAATATGCACAAATAAAATTTGCTGCAATGGCAGGTGCTATTGATGAGACGCGTGTTGTTCTGGAAACATTAGGTTCGATTAAACGTGCTGGGGCTGATTTGATTTTTACTTATTTCGCCTTACAACTTGCCGAAGACAAAATTTTGTCACTAAGATAATGAATTAAAAATAAATATGCCCGCGATAGTGAAATATCAGCGGGCATTTTTATATTATGCTTTTTGTTGTACTGCGAGTTGCTCGGCAAATCTCTGCGCATAATCAGCAGCAACTCTAGGCTCAATAATGCCCATGATGAGTACCAGATCTTTTCCATCTAACGTTGTTGCGGCGACTCCCCACGAATCAACATCAGTTGTTGGTTCATACATTTCATCAGGATCTGCAGACAATTTAGGTAATGGAAGAATATCGCCACCAGAATCAAGAGCAACTATTTTAAACGCGGTATAAGCTGCATTTCTTCCTAACGGGAACTCTTTATCGACAAATAGTCTTAAATCGAAAACTTCTGTTTCAGGTGTTTGCATAACAACGGAGTATAAATTTGGAATATGTTCCAAAATATCTCTCACTTCTTCTTGATAACGATTACTTGAGGAAGTACTCAATAGAATATCTGCTGCCCAAAGTGCACCTTTGTAAAAATCAGTCGCATTAATATCTGCCATGTGTTTATTCCTTCACATTAATCGATTTCATTGACCTTCATCTGATATAAACCATTACCAGTCAGGCTACTTTTACTCACATGCTTACAATTCAACAATCTATTTCTTGCTTTACCAAAGTTAAACACACCTCGTTCCGGTGACAAAATTATTAAGTCATATTTTCATAAAAAAAATGAATTTATTTTCCTTGCTCTTCCCTGCTCATCTTCTTTATGAACCTACTCGTCAGTTAACATCATAGCTTGAAATAAATCTTAAAATATTGCGAAAAAACAATATTAATAAATAATCAATGGCGTAACAGGTCGTTTTTAATATGTACTAATAACACTTTGTTATTTATAAAATATACCGCTTCTCGTTAATAGCAAGAATAGATTAAGAATTGAATGATGTTGATCTCTAGATATTGATGACGTATACACAAAAAAGTATGATTTTTCTGTGCTCATACTCAGTTTGGATGAATACTGATAGCGAGTTGCAGATCAGCTAGCGTGATCATTAACATCATTGGGTCTAGTGGAGAGGCTGTAAATCCCAAATGTTCATAAAATCGTTTTGCATCATCAGAAAGCGCATGAACAATCATTCCCCTGATACCCACAAGCCCCGAAGCTTGAATAACTCGATGCCCAGCATCTTTGATTAATCCTCGTCCTACTCCAAGGCCTTTAGCTCTAGTATCTACAGCGAGTCTGCCCAAAAGAATGACGGGAATATCGGTGGGCATATTACGGCGGAATCTGCCGACTGCCATGCTGGTGCTGACGATACCAGTAGACAAGCTATAATAACCCATAACCTTGTTATTAGAAGTTGTTACAAAAGTACGAGACGCCCCCGTTTTTTGATTACCCATGGCCCGATTTTTTAACCACAGATCTAATGATCCTTCACCACAGCAGAATTGTTCCAGAAGATGGTCAGGATTAAGTGGCTCAGGTGCTGTCAGTTTCAATGTCATTTCTCCCAAGGAGATTTAGACATCATTGTTTTTCTCAATGCTTCATTGTTGATAGGTGGAGCATCAAGCTTATTCATAAACTCTTGGTAAACTTCAGGGCTGACATTTATCACACGCAAATCAGCAAGCGTCTCTTCTGCAGCTCGTCTAGCGGCTTCCAAGACAAACTCAGTGCGGTTTTTACCCACAGCATTTGCCGCTCGGTCAATCAGAATTTTGTCTTCCGGCTTGATCCGCAGGTTTAACGATGAACGCGTAATGACAGCTTCTTTTTCAAGACAATTTTGAGTCGGCATAATAACCTCCTATTTATTCATTATCTTGCTAAGTATACAACAATGTAATGTCATTGTCTTTACGCTGTATGGACAAAAATGAAATACGCTATATTGCTTGTGTATGTACCGTGATAGAAACCTCGGCATTTCCTCTCTATTTAACTATTTTCTATGCAAAAAAAAACGCCCACATACTTAAAATATATGGGCGAAGATATGAATATGATTTGAGCTATTTAGACTTAATGTAACATTTGACGAATAACATAGTGCAAAATACCACCATGTCGGTAATATTCCATCTCTGTCGCAGTATCAATACGACAGCGAGTTGCGATTTCTTGAACATGGCCATCACTATAGGTAATTTTCACAATTATTTTTTGGCCCGGTTCTAGTGATTGCAAGTATTCCACATCAATTCGTTCATCACCTTTAAGACCTAATGTTTTTCGCGTAGTTCCTTCTAAAAACTCTAATGGTATCACGCCCATACCAATTAAATTAGAACGATGAATACGCTCATACGATTCAGCGATAACTACACGCACACCGAGCAGATTAGTGCCTTTTGCAGCCCAGTCACGGCTTGAACCTGAACCATATTCTTTACCAGCAATAATGGCTAAAGGACGTTTTTCTTGTTGATAAAGCATTGCGGCATCATATATAGCCATTTGCTGTCCTGACGGAATATGCTTGGTATACCCACCTTCAATACCCGGAACCATTTCATTGCGAATACGAATGTTTGCAAACGTACCTCGCATCATGACTTCATGATTACCACGACGAGAACCATAAGAGTTAAAATCTGCTGGCGCAACACCATGTTCTTGTAAATAGCGGCCTGCTGGGCTATCTGCTTTAATATTACCCGCTGGGGAAATATGGTCTGTTGTGACAGAATCCCCCAAAATAGCCAGAATATTAGCGCCATGAATATCTTGAACAACACTGGGTTGCGCCGTCATTCCATTAAAAAATGGTGGATGGCGAATATAGGTTGAATCTTCCTGCCAGTGATATGTTGGTGAACTTTCAACTTGTAATGCACGCCAAGCCTCATCACCATCAAATACTGCACTATATTCTTTGTGGTACATCTCCGTTTTGACTTTTTCAACAGCTTGAGCGATTTCGGCACTTGTTGGCCAAATATCTTTTAAATAAACATCATTACCTTCAGTATCTTGCCCGATGACATCCGTTTTAACATTAATGTTCATATTGCCAGCAAGCGCATAAGCCACAACCAGTGGTGGAGAAGCCAACCAGTTTGTTTTGACTAATGGATGGATACGCCCTTCAAAGTTGCGGTTACCCGAGAGTACGGCCGCGACTGTTAAATCCGTCTGTTTTATTGCCTCTTCTATTGGCTCAGGTAAAGGACCTGAGTTACCAATACACGTTGTACAACCATAACCCACTAAGTTAAAACCCAGTTTATCCAGATATGGCGTTAATCCAGCTAATGCCAAATAGTCCGTCACAACTTTAGAACCCGGTGCTAATGAAGATTTTACCCATGGCTGACGTTGTAAACCTTTTTCAACGGCTTTTTTAGCAAGTAGCCCTGCGGCCATCAAAACACTTGGGTTTGAGGTATTGGTACAAGACGTTATCGCGGCAATCACAACCGCACCGTCTGTTATTTCAAACGTTTTATCTTGATAATTAATGGATGAATGAGCGCTTTTATCTTTCTTATTTAGTTCTAGATCAACGGCACTTTGAAACGCTTGTGGCACTTTGCCAAGCTCGACTCTGTCTTGCGGACGTTTAGGTCCTGCCAAACTTGATTCAACTGTAGACATATCCAGTTCTAATGTACTGGTAAAAATAGGTTCATCACCCGCATGTCGCCATAAGCCCTGTTCTTGGCTATAGGCTTTAACTAATGCAATTTCATCATCAGTGCGCCCAGTCAATTTCATGTAACTCAATGTCACGTCATCAATTGGGAAGAAACCACAAGTTGCACCATATTCAGGTGACATATTGGCGATAGTTGCCCTATCAGCAAGGGGTAAATCTGCCAAACCATCACCATAGAATTCAACAAATTTACCAACAACACCATGTTTTCTCAGCATTTGTGTCACTGTTAAAACTAAGTCAGTAGCCGTAATGCCTTCTGGGAGTTTTCCTGTTAATTTAAACCCAACGACATCAGGGATCAGCATGGAAACTGGCTGACCTAACATCGCAGCCTCAGCTTCAATTCCACCAACTCCCCAACCTAACACACCAAGCCCATTAATCATTGTAGTATGAGAATCTGTACCAACCAAAGTATCTGGATATGCATACAGTACCCCATCAATTTCATCATACCAAATGGCTTTACCTAAATATTCAAGGTTAACTTGATGGCAAATACCTGTTCCGGGTGGGACAACTCTAAACCGGTTAAAGGCTTTTTGCCCCCAACGCAAGAAAAGATAACGTTCATGATTTCGCTGCATTTCGATAGCAACGTTATCTGTAAATGCCTGTGGGGTTGCAAATTCATCAACCATAACTGAGTGGTCAATGACGAGATCAACAGGTGATAACGGATTAACTTGATTTACATTGCCACCTAATGCTTTTACGGCTTCACGCATTGCTGCTAAATCAACAACAGCAGGAACACCAGTAAAGTCTTGCATTAGCACTCGAGCTGGTCGATAGGCAATTTCTCTATCTGCATGGCCTGTTTTTTGCCAATCAATAATGGCTTGTAAATCAGCATCAACAACGGATTTACCATCAAGATTACGGAGTAAATTTTCAAGAAGAACTTTAAGAGATTTAGGCAGCTTTTTAGCATCACCAAGTTGGTTCATTACTGTTGGTAAGCTATAGTAATGATAGTGTTTACTCCCAACTGTGAGTACCGCTGCACTTTGTGTTTTTAGACTCAACGACATAACTCCTCCTTGGTTTTTATAATGACTATGTGATCGCCTTATTCACTTAACATCACATATCATTTGTTAATTAATTGTAATTATAGAGGATCAAAATATTTACTTTATGGTTTTTGTGTCAAATCCATAAAGTAAATGTGCTTATCATCAGAATTACAGAAAAAAGTTGTCAATCTCAGTAACTAAAGAGGAAAAAATAAATCTAAAAATGAATTAACGGAGTATTGCAGAATGAAGTTGATCATAATGAGATGAAAACCCTAGCTGCTGATAACAACTAGGGTTTAAAGGTATCGAAGATAACGTGATATTGAGAAGATAATAAATTAAATAATAGGTAAATTAATATCTTTAAACATGGCTTCAATATCCTCATTATCACGCAGTGCAATTGCACGATCGACAATATCCCGTGTTAAATGAGGCGCAAAACGCCATATAAAATCATACATATAGCTGCGTAAAAAAGTCGTTCGCTTAAAGCCTATTTTGGTTGTGCTATAACTAAACTTATCACGCATATCAATAACAGCAAGGTCACTATCCAGCTCAGGGTTTACCGCCATACTCGCAATAATCCCAATACCTAAGCCTAGCCTTACATAAGTTTTAATCACATCCGCATCTGTGGCAGTAAAAATAATTTTTGGCTCAAGGTTTGCTTTTTGAAACGCCACATCTAATTCTGAACGCCCTGTAAACCCGTGGGTATAAGTCACTATTTGATATTGTGCAATATCTTCAATGGTGACATTTTTCTTTTCAGCTAATGGATGCCCTTTTTGTACCACTACACAACGATTCCAGTGGTAGCAAGGTAACATAATCAAATCGCTATAAAGATGTAGCGCTTCAGTCGCAATTGCAAAATCACTATTACCTTTGCAAACTTCTTCCGCAATTTGCGTTGGTGACCCTTGTTGCATGTGTAATGAAACATGAGGATAACGTTCAATGAAGCCTTTAATTACTGGCGGCAATGCATAACGCGCTTGAGTATGTGTCGTGGCAATTCTCAGTGACCCTCTATCGGGATAAGTGTGTTCTCCCGCAACAGAACGTATTGCCTCAATTTTTGATAATACCTCACGCGAAATACGAATGACTTCCTCACCTGCTGGGGTCACATGGGTCAAGTGCTTACCACTGCGTGCAAAAATTTGAATACCTAATTCATCCTCAAGCATTCGAACTTGCTTACTAATCCCTGGCTGTGAGGTAAACAACCCTTCAGCGGTTGAAGAGACATTTAAGTCATGATTAACCACTTCAACAATATAACGTAATTGCTGCAATTTCATACTTAGGCTCACCTCTACAGATCAGCAAAAAATTTGCTATAGTAAAAAATTATTAGTTATAACTAAAAAATATATATTCATTGTTTGTTATAACCAATATAACATCATTCTACGCTGTGTGAATAGGTAATAGATGATAATATTTCATCTAACTCATTTTTTACTTAAGGTTATTGCAAGATTAACAGATAAGCTTTTAGGCATAATCTTGATTAAGAGCGTTAACAACTTTCATTCAAAAAGGGGTTTCCATGCAAAAAAATTTATAGCACTTATTATCAGTATGTCGACTATGGCTATGGCATCGAACCTTTATGCCAAAGAGATCTCTTACGGAGAGCAAAAAATTATTTTGTCCGATGAAATTAATTCTGGTGATGATTTTTATCGTTATGTTAATCAGGATTGGATTAATAAAGCGAAAATTCCTACTGGTATGTCACGCATTAACTCTTTTGTCGAACTAAAACTTAATACTGAACAACAGCTACAAGCTATTATTGATCAGCTACATACCGCACAAGAAAATAGCTTAGATAACAACCAGCTTAATATTCGTAATTTGTATGATAGTTATCTCAATGAAAACGCTATTGAAAAAACGGGTATTACGCCACTAAAACAAGATCTTGATGCTATCACCCACGCAACGACTCACAATGATATTGCTAAATTAATGGCTTCCCCTGCTTTTACACCATTCATCTCTTATTGGGTTGACTTAGATGCGAAGCAACCTGACACCTATGTCCTGTATCTAGGCCAAGGTGGCTTAGGTTTACCAAATCGCAATTACTATTTAGACGATAATCCGCAAATGGAAGAAATACGTAAGAACTATATAGCTTACATTGCGACTATCCTAAAACTTGCAGGTGAGAAAGATACTGAACAGAAAGCACAGCATGTCTTTGCACTTGAAAAAGCAATGGCACAAGTTCATTGGAGTCCAGAAGCCCGTCGCGATACCATCAAAAATTATCATCCAATGAACTTTTCTGAAATGAAAAATTTCACCCAAGGTTTCCAATGGGATAATTTTATTGAAAAATGGCAATTATCAGATAAACAATTAAATAAAATTATTGTTCAAAATGATACTGCTGTAGAACAACTGGCTAAAATCTTTGCTGATACGCCCGTTTCCACACTACAAGATTATCTGCGATTCCATTACATCAGTGATCAGGCCTCCTACCTAAACCGCGATTTTGCAGATGCGCGCTTTGATTTTTATTCTCGTAAATTGAATGGCATCGATAAACAAAGAACACGCCAAGAACGCGCACTCGAAGTCGTTAGTAGCTTACAAGGTGAACCGTTAGGGCAAATTTATGTGCAACAATATTTTAACCCTGAATCAAAATCTAAAATTGAGGATTTAGTCAGTTATGTAAAAGGAACATTTAAATCCCGCCTTCAAGACAATGATTGGATGGATGATACCACTCGCCAAGAAGCGCAAAAAAAACTATCTCAATTTACTGTTAAAGTAGGATACCCAGATAAATGGAATGATTTTAGTCGCATCCACCTAAAACCAGATACCTTGCTTGATAACTATAGACAAATGTTAGATTGGTTTTATCAAGATGACATGAGCAAAATAGGTCAACCGGTACGCAAATGGGAATGGGGAATGACGCCGCAAACGATTAATGCCTATTTTAACCCTGTACAAAATGAAATTGTTTTCCCTGCGGCTATTCTACAAGCACCGTTTTTCGATCCAAATGTCGATCCTGCGTATAATTATGGTTCAATCGGGGCGGTCATTGGTCACGAAATGGGGCATGGCTTTGATGACCAAGGAAGTTTGTACGATGGAACGGGTCAACTGCGTAATTGGTGGAGTGATTCAGCAAAAGCGCATTTTAAAGAAAAAACAGATAAACTTGTAGCGCAGTATGATAGTTTCACTGTAGACGGACAAAAAGTGAATGGACAACTCACCCTAGGTGAAAATATTGGGGATTTAGGCGGGTTAAATATTGCACTCAGTGCCTATAAACAGTTTGTCAAAGAGAATTACCCAAATGGAGAAGCACCAATAATTGACGGCACTACAGGCTTACAACGTTTCTTTATTGCTTGGGCAAGAACTTGGCATGAGCTTGCAAATAAAGAATCTGAACGAAATAAAATTATGACAGATCCTCATAGCCCTAACCAATTTAGAGCCAACGGCGTAGTGCGTAATATGGATGAATGGTATGAAACCTTCTCTGTTGATAAAAATAACAAACTGTATTTAGAGCCAGAGCAACGCATTCGTATTTGGTAAAGAGCAGCATTTAAATTTAAAAAAGTATCAAGGTGCAGGCATTATTCTGCACCTTATATCATTTGAATTATTATTGTTGTAGCTTATTAATAACAAAATTAGCTCTTTCCTCAATTGCTACGCATGGTAACTCAATCAATTCATAGCCATAATTTTGATAGCAGGTTACCATTGTTTGATAGGTCTGTATTGCTTCCTCAAACGTTTGTTTCCGCTCATTATCTTGTTTATAAATTTCAGGCCACGGCGGTGCAATAAATACAGTATTATGATAACGAAATTGCCAAATAGCAGCCTCTAAATGAGCAGGTATGGGTAAACAGCATAAATTTAAATAACCCACAATATCGGGAATGCCCCTATCAAAAAAATGAATACCTCCAAGATCTCCAGCTATATTCCATGAACGCATATCCCAACATAGCATGAGTTCAGCAAAAGCCTTTCGATCTACCCACGGCAATGCATTGCCATCAATTAACACCTGATCTTGAATAATAGCCCTGCCAGCTTCCGGAAAACACATATAGCCTTTTGAAGATAGTATATTAATAAGTGTGCTTTTCCCTGAACCTGGCCCACCCGTAATGACAATATTTTTCGTTGAATTAATCATTTACATACCTAGATACACGAGATTAAAAAATAGAATTGAGATAAATAATGACTAAATTAATTTATCTGATGAATATGATGAGAAGGAATTAGGTAACTAATCGAAAGGATAAAACTTTGACAATATAAGCGAGCCCTAATGAACTCGCTTATATCATAATGATAAGATTAAATGCGAATTAAAGATTATTTTTCTTTACTTTCCCACTTACCATCAACATAAAATGCGCTCCAGCCTGTTGCTTTGCCATCTTTCTCTGAAGAGACATATTGCTGTTTAGTTTTTCGGCTAAAACGAACAACCGTTGGATTACCGTCTGGATCTTGTGCTGGCGCATCAGCTAAATAGATAAACTTCTCTGGAAGCCTATCTTTAAAGCGTTGTAATTCTTCCACTAACGGCGCTCGTGTTTCTCTTGATTTAGGGAAAGTATTTGCAGCTAAAAAGATCCCCGCGGCCCCATCACGTAAGACAAAATATGCATCTGATTTTTCACAAGGTAACTCTGGTAATGGAACTGGATCTTCTTTTGGCGGCGCAATTTCACCACTTTTTAAGATCTTACGAGTGTTTTTACACTCTTCATTGGTACAACCCATGTATTTGCCAAAACGCCCCATTTTCAGATGCATTTCAGAGCCACATTTATCACACTCAATGACAGGACCATCATAACCTTTAATACGGAACTCACCCTCTTCAATTTCATAACCTTCACAGGCTGGGTTATTTCCGCATACATGCAGTTTACGATTATTATCAATCAGATAACTGTCCATTGCTGTGCCGCATTTTGGACAACGACGTTTAGCTCGAAGCGCGTTGGTTTCAGCATCATCACCTTCAAGAATGTTGAGTAACTCATCTTCCGGAATAAGATTGATGGTTTTCTTACAACGCTCTTTTGGCGGTAAAGCATAACCTGAACAGCCAAGGAAAACCCCTGTTGAAGCTGTACGGATACCCATATGACGATCACAATCAGGGCAAATAATGGATGTGATTACCATTGGATTGGTGCGCATACCACCTTCTTCTGGATCTTT
The DNA here is from genome assembly GCF_000314895.2 of Providencia sneebia DSM 19967. Taxonomy (GTDB): domain Bacteria; phylum Pseudomonadota; class Gammaproteobacteria; order Enterobacterales; family Enterobacteriaceae; genus Providencia; species Providencia sneebia. The sequence goes on from NZ_CM001773.1 coordinate 2,325,940, forward strand.
CTCCGCTGTATCTAACTGTTTAGAAAAGTCAGAGAAAAATTCATCCAATACCGATTTCCATTTTGCTTGATGGTTCGCGATATGGTCGAGCTGGTCTTCCATTTTTGCAGTGAAATCATAATTCATTAGGTCATTGAAGTTTTCTTCTAACCTATCTGTAACGATTTCACCCATTTTTTCAGCATAGAAACGGCGGTTTTCAACCTTAACATAACCTCTATCTTGAATCGTCGAGATAATTGCTGCATAAGTTGATGGGCGACCAATACCCCGTTTTTCAAGCTCTTTAACCAAAGAGGCTTCACTAAAGCGTGCTGGTGGCTTAGTGAAATGTTGGCTAGGTAATAGCTCAACTAAAGATAATTCAGAACCAACTTGAATCGGTGGTAAAGTTTTATCTTCATCATTTTTACGCATAGCCGACATAACGCGTGTCCAACCATCAAAACGCAAGGTGCGTCCTTTGGCTTTTAACTCGAAATCACCAGCCGTCACAGTCAATGTTGTTGAATCATATTTAGCCGGTGTCATCTGACATGCAACAAATTGATTCCAAATCAGCTGATACAATCTTTTCGCATCTGATTCCATGTCTTTTAAGGAATCCGGCAATACATCAACACTTGATGGACGAATCGCTTCGTGAGCTTCTTGCGAATTTTCTTTGCTGCTATAAACGTTGGCATCTTTTGGTAAATATTTTTCACCAAAATTACTGTTGATATAGTCACGCACCATACTTAAAGCATCTTGGCTCAAGTTGGTTGAATCCGTACGCATATAAGTAATATGCCCAGCTTCATATAAGCGTTGAGCCATCATCATGGTTTTTTTCACACCAAAACCAAGACGAGTACTTGCGGCTTGTTGTAGTGTTGACGTGATAAAAGGCGCGCTTGGCTTGCTCGAAGTTGGTCTGTCTTCTCTGTCTGTAACCTGAAAACGTGCCTTTTCGAGTACACTTACCGCAGCTTCAGTCTGTTCTTTTGTTACAGGCTTGAATGGTTTACCTAGCTTATGAGTGACTTCCATGCGCAGTGCAATAGCATTTTTATCTGCTAAATCGGCATGAAGCTCCCAATATTCTTCCGGTACAAAAGCTTTAATTTCGCGCTCACGCTCGACAATAAGACGAACGGCAACGGACTGAACGCGCCCAGCAGATAATCCGCGAGCAACCTTCTTCCATAATAATGGCGAAACCATATAGCCAACGACACGATCCATAAAACGGCGTGCTTGTTGTGCGTTAACGCGGTCTATATTCAATTGACCAGGGTTTTCAAAAGCCTGAGTAATCGCATTTTTTGTGATTTCATTAAAAACGACGCGACTAAAACGTGAATCATCTCCACCAATGACTTCACGTAAATGCCATGCAATTGCTTCCCCTTCGCGGTCAAGGTCCGTCGCAAGATAGATATGGTCTGCATCTGAGGCTAAGGCTTGTAATTCGGAAACCACTTTTTCCTTACCGGGCAAAATTTGATAATTTGCTTTCCAGTCATGGTAAGGATCAATCCCCATGCGTTTTACTAACGCAGCTTGAGGATCTTTTTTGACCTTTTTAGTTTTATCGGTTTTATCCGTAGATGAGCCAGTACTCTTCTGTGACCCGGACCCGCTTTTCGGCAGATCGCGAATGTGGCCCACGCTGCTTTTAACAACGTAGCCACTGCCAAGATACTTATTGATCGTTTTGGCTTTTGCCGGGGACTCCACGATAACAAGAGCTTTACCCATATTTACCTTTACCTAAATTTATGCAATGGCGCATTTTTTACATTAAAATGCACAAAATGAAAATCTCTTTTTTATATTGCGTCACAATTGCAATATATCAATATATTTTCTTTAAATAGTTTGTGTTTAAACAAAAACTACCAAGCAAATCACGTTATGCTTAAAAGAACACTTTATATGCTAGCCAAATGATTTTAGCCATATATAACAAATGAAAACCACACACTCTACCTGATAAAATACTAGACGCAACCAATTATTTTAGTGAGGAAGATAACTGATGCAAGATAATACTCAACTCATAACAGAAAATGAGCTTCTAAAAAAAGCCAATGATATCATAAAGAAACATGATGATTATATTCATGGCATGTTTGTTGATACCGTAGAGCAACATCGAGATACCTTAGTATTTAAAGGTGAATTCTTTTTAGATACTCAGGGTATTCCGACAACAAAAAGTACCGCCGCATTCAATATGTATAAGCATTTATCTCATATTTTATCAGAACAATATCGACTCAAATGATTTCATAAGATAAAAAATTACCGGCAACATAGCCGGTAATAACAACAATGGGTTATGTCTTAGACAGAAATAACCTAATAACCAAGTTACATGAACGGTTTTTGACCGCGTTGCCACCAGCGAAGTAATAATTTATCAACGCTCTCTGAAACACTGCCTGTAAAACGATCTAACATCTTTTTACTTTGAGTATAACGGATACCAACAATTTCTTTTGTATCAATAGCTTCAATAATAATATCGTCGCTTACGCCAATCTGATCAATCAACCCTTTTTCTAACGCTTGGCTACCATACCAATATTCGCCTGTTGCCACCGCATTAATATCTAATGAAGGGCGATTTTCATGCACAAATTGCTTAAAAAGAGTATGAGTTTCATTAAGATCCTCAATAAACTTTTTGCGACCCTGCTCTGTATTTTCGCCTAACATAGTTAATGTACGTTTATATTCACCGGCGGTATGTAATTCAACGTCAACATCATGTTTCTTCAATAAACGATGAATATTCGGAACTTGTGCTACTACGCCAATTGATCCAATAATTGCAAATGGTGCAGCGATAATCTTACTCGCTATACAAGCCATCATATAACCGCCACTTGCCGCAACCTTATCAACCGCAATAGTTAACGGGATATTTTTCTCTTTAAAACGCAATAGCTGAGATGCAGCAAGGCCATATCCATGCACCATACCACCAGGGCTTTCCAAACGAAGTAAAACTTCATCTTGCGCATCTGCCACAGCCAGTATTGCACTCACTTCTTCTCTTAATGAACCAACTTCTCGAGCATCCATACTGCCTTTAAAGTCTAATACATATAAACACGGCTTTTTGACGCTACTTTGCCCCGCTTTTGCACCAGATTTCTCACTTTTTAGTTTTGCTTTTTGCTGTTTTTTAAATGCTTTTAACCAAGCTTTATGCTCTGCATCATTCATTTTGACTTGTTGCATTTGGCGTTGACGATCACGGTAGTTTTCCCCTAAATCCGTGATTTTTAACTCACCTTGCCCACCGTTTCTGCGCATACCAACACCAAAAACAAAAATAGCAAGAGCAATAATAGCCGCAACGATTGTGAAAACCTTTGCTAAAAAAAGTCCGTACAACGAAAAATACTCCACAAAATCATCCTTCTCACATTCATCTTAATAAAAAATAGTCTCACAATTACCCTAAAACAACCAATAAAATAACACTGTGTCCATCGTAACTTTATGTAAATTTATATGACACATTAGCCAATAACATTAAACAATGCGATGATAACGCAGTATGTTAATCAGAGGATAGGAAAAATACCATGCTCCACTATCAACCTAAACACGACCTTTTAAGTAATAAAACCCTATTAGTTACTGGTGCCGGTGATGGAATTGGCCGTGAAGCCGCATTAACCTATGCCCGCTATGGTGCCACATTAATTTTACTCGGCAGAACTTTGCATAAACTTGAAAAAGTTAGCCAAGAAATAGAAGCATTAACGGGTAAAACCTCAGAAATCTACGAAATAGATTTATTGACCGCCACATCAGAGCAGTGCCAAAAAATCGCTGACAGCATTGCTCAAAAACATCATTATCTTGATGGCGTTTTGCATAATGCAGGTTTATTGGGTGTTGTTGCACCAATAACAGAACAACCCGTCGACCTTTGGCAAGATGTCATGCAAGTCAATGTTAATGCGACTTTCATACTAACCCAAGCTTTACTTCCTTTATTACTCAAAGCGCCCCATTCATCTCTTGTTTTTACCAGTTCCAGTGTTGGCAAAAAAGGCCGAGCAAATTGGGGAGCTTATGCCGTATCAAAATTTGCAACAGAAGGTTTAATGCAAGTTCTTGCACAGGAGTATCAAAACAGTAATTTACGTGTGAATTGTATCAACCCAGGCGGTACTCGCACTAACATGCGCGCAAGTGCATTCCCACAAGAGGAACCCATGAAACTAAAAACCCCTGCTGATATTATGCCTATTTATCTATTCGTTATGAGTGATGATAGCATACGTAAAACAGGGATTAGTTTTGATGCACAGCCTGATCGCAAAGCAGGTGCAGCGGAGTAAAATATTATGTCACAAAGCCGACACGAAGAACGCCAGCAGCGCTTAAAAGAGCAAGTTGATGCTCGAATCGAGTTAGCACAAATAGAGCGCGGTGTTTTACTTGTTTTCACTGGAAATGGTAAAGGGAAAACAACAGCGGCTTTCGGGACTGTTTGCCGTGCTATAGGTCATGGACTTAAATCTGCTGTTATCCAATTTATTAAAGGCAGTTGGGATAATGGAGAACGCCAATTATTAGAGCCGCTCGGTGTTCCATTTTATGTTATGTCAACAGGCTTTACTTGGGAAACCCAAGATAAAGAAGCTGACACTTTAGCTTGTCTTGATACATGGCAACACGCGTGTAAATTATTGTCTGATCCAACAATAGATTTAGTGGTATTAGATGAGATAACTTATATGATAAGTTTTCATTATCTTCCTTTGGAAGAGGTAATTAATGCCCTAACTCATCGCCCTGAAAATCAATCAGTCATTATTACGGGTCGGGGTTGCCATCGTGATTTACTTAATCTTGCAGATACCGTGACAGAAATGCGCCCTATAAAGCATGCTTTTGACGCAGGAATAAAAGCCCAAAAAGGGATTGACTGGTAAGAAGAAATTATGTCGATAACGTCTTTATTGCGTTAGTTATAGTAATAAGAGGTTATCGACAATATTATTATTGTTCTTATATCTTTACCCAACCATTTTCTCCTTTGCTTTTTGTTCTTTTGTAGAGGGAATTTTGTCAGCAAGATCGTGTGCTGGTACCTCTGGTAATTGAAAGGACACATCATTATTATTATTCGAAGAATTACCGTCATCAATAATATCATCTAAATTTTGATTATTTAACCTAGCTACATCGGATGATAAAGCTTGATCAATTTTCTCTTTAACAGAAATTGCTTCATTCCATGTTGATTCAACTTCATTTTGTAATGTTTGAACTTTATTCTTGGCGGCTTGACCGACAGTATTACCCATTTTCATTACCTCTAAAATATCACTCATGAATCTTAGATGACTAGCATTATCATAACTCACAACTAATATTTCTTTTACCTCATTCATTGTTGTGATTGCTTTACTATTAACTGCTATTTTTTTAGGAGCATCATCAACTTCCTTTAAATGATTCTCATATCGTTGTATCATAGCCTTTAATTCTTTCCCTTGATTAATCATACCTTTGTTCTTTGATGATTCGGCCTTTTCTATAAAATCTCTCGCAGTGATTATTTCAACTTTTGATATATCTTTTATCAAACATGCTAAATACTTTTCTAAATAAGCAATATTATTCTCTACACGCTCTATTTTTTTGTTAACCAAATTTACGGTTTGATTATATTTTAGTTTATCTTTTGGTCTATTGAAAATAGGGTTATTATCAAAATTATAAAGTTCTGTTTGTGAAAACTCCTCAACTCGCGTCATAGAATATACCGTTTTTATTTCATCCATTTGAAAGCATTCTCTCAAAAAACTACGTGTAAATATCCTTTCAAATCGATTAGAATATTCATTTATTACGTTATTTTTTTCTTCCTTATTTTTAAGAATACTTAAATAGTTATTATTTAAACCTCTTAATACATATGCGGCTTTTGTAACAGATATAAATTCTTTTATTCTTTTTAATTCATCAAGCTTCTTCTGGTCTAGCCTAATATCTTTCCTTATTACACTAAGCTCCTCTTTATCTATACCAGCTTCACGACAATTTATGGCTGCTTGAAGTCTAAATTCAAGGCCAATAGAACTTACCGTATCTTTTTTAGATACTTTAGTTGTTTTAGCTACTATATTTCCTGATATATTTTTAAGTGCTTGATCTTTTCCGTCTAGCTTTTTAATATTTTTTTTGTTCTCCTCATTCAGATTTTTTGTTTTTATCTCAACATCATTTATCTTATTAGACAAAATACATGCAGCTATTTCATAATTAATCTTATTTTTAAGATCACTATTTTTGGTTTTATTAGCTTTATTTTCTAACGCAACAAAAATAGAACTTTTAATAGAAATCTTCCCTGATCCTTCTCGTATAGCCTTTAGATTATCAAGTAATTTTTTTGTTTTTTTTGTCGAGAGGCTACCACCAATTAAGTTTATTACTTTTGTTGAAACCCTATCATAAGAACTAATTTTATTCATATTGAAACCACCTTTTCAAATAATACTATGCATGTCAAGAAATCATAATGAATAAATCACATTATTACTAATGATTAATATTGAAAAAAAATTAAATAAATTTAACAAATATATTATAAGTTTCATAAAAAATTAGTTTACATATAAAACTATCTCACAATAAACTCTAAAGTGTATAGATATATAATGAGATAGTTTTAATTAACAAAAATGTAATGTTAATATAACACTTTGTTATTAACTACCCTTTTTTATTTCTTTTTGAAACAATCATAGCTGCCTCTTTCGACATAATTGGTGCATTACGATTATATTTATCATAATTCATTGTATCTATTGCTTTAGAAATAAACATTTTCTTTTCTGTTGATACAATTTTTCTTTTCTTATTAACTTTCCTATTTAGTGAGTTAAATATTGATTTAGATATCAATTGGCTTTTATATGTAGGTTTATTCTTAACCTTGGTTATTTTAGCTAAAATACGCGCCAATCTTTTTGATGAAACATTTCTATTAGTTAAATTTGAAAAACTGATAACTAACTTATCGTTAAATGTAATATTTGAAGCTTTCATAATTCACCTATAATAATTAAATCAATAAACTATAGAATATAAAAATCACACTTGATTATAAGATATTGAAATATTGAATTTAAAAACAACAATTCATAATCAAAGTTGTTTTAGTTTAACCAAATTTAAAAATAAAAAACAAAATTATACTGATAAGTTTTAAATTTCATAATTCATTAGTATTCATGATAATGAAATAAGTATGCTATACATACATATTCAGATAAGTTATTTATATATCATAACTATTTTAATACGAAAGTATTATTTCCATCAAAATCTAAAAACAAAAAATATAAAATCAATTTTTTTATTTGCTTAGGCTTTAACTTCTAAAGAGGAGCATTAATAATGAATTACTGAATATCTTACATACGCTAAAAATACTAACTAGATAGTAAAAAATAGACCTAGCTTTCATTTTAATATTCATAAAGTATATAGATGATGAATTTATATTGAATGATAATTATACATAACAACACAAAAAATAGCGCTACAGCATAACCATAGCACTATTTTTATTAATGTATAAATTCTCAGTATTAGATACGAGTACGACGTTTAGAGGTCGCTTTGGATGATTGGCGTTTAGATGCTGGTCTTGCAGTCACTTGAGAATGGCGTTTAACTGCGCGGCGAATTTGATTCGCTTTTATGCGTCTTTGGTCACGTTCAACAGCAACTTTAGATTCCGTTTCTGCATCAAGACCTACTAATTCTCTTAAGTAATTTGTTTGTTCAAGGCCAAGTTCTGTCCAACCGCCACGCGGTAAGCCTTTTGGTAAATCAATATCACCGTATCTAACACGGATCAGGCGGCTAACTTGTACGCCAACGGCTTCCCATAAACGGCGAACTTCACGGTTACGACCTTCAGTTAATGTCACGTTATACCATTGGTTCATCCCTTCTCCACCACGGTAAGACACCGTTTTAAATGAAGCAGGACCATCTTCTAACTGAACACCCATAGTTAACTGGCGAATTTTGGCATCATTAATTTCACCAAAAACACGAACAGCATATTCACGCTCAACCTCACGGCTAGGATGCATCAAGCGGTTAGCTAATTCACCATCAGTTGTGAAAAGTAAAAGCCCACTTGTGTTAACATCCAGTCGACCTACTGCAATCCAGCGAGCACCGACAATTCGAGGTAAACGATTAAATACCGTTGGACGCCCTTCAGGATCATGGCGAGTACATAATTCACCTTCAGGCTTGTAGTATGCCATAACGCGGCACACTTCTTTTTCAGGCTCTTTAATCGGAAGGATTCTGCCGTCTAAGCGAATTTTAACGGATGATTTAACCTCTATGCGGTCACCTAATGTTGCTTTTTTGCCATCAACACTAATACGGCCTTCTTTGATATAGGTTTCGATTTCACGACGGGAACCATGCCCTGAACGGGCAAGAATTTTTTGTAACTTTTCAGTCTGTTGCGGTTTAGCGCTCATATAATCCTCAAATGTCGCCTTCACAGGCGTCAAGTAGCATGTCGTGATTTATCACGGAACATGAAAATATAGAATAGTAAAACCTGTGTATTATACACAGGTTTATGCTTAAGCCCTACCATTAATCTATGTGTCTGTTTTATCACTTATTCAAATGGCGCAGGGTCACCGGTGCCAACACGAACAACAATTGGGCTGTCATCCGTTAAATCAATCACAGTTGTTGGTTTTTGCCCGATATAACCACCGTGGATAACCAGATCAACCTGTTTCCCTAATAAATCACGAATTTCTTCTGGATCAGATTGCGTAAAATCATCTCCAGGCATAATCAAGCTTGTTGACATTAGCGGTTCACCAACAGCTTCTAATAAATCGCGTGCTATTGGGTTGGAAGGCACTCTTAAACCAATTGTTTTACGCTTTTCATTCATCAGACGACGTGGCACTTCTTTAGTGCCACGTAAAATAAAGGTGTAATTACCCGGCGTATTATTTTTTATTAGACGAAATGCCGAATTATCAACATGTGCATAATTTGATAACTCAGAAAGGTCACGGCACATTAAGGTAAAATTATGGTTAGCATCAAGCTGGCGAATGCGACAAATACGTTGTACCGCATCTTTTTCTTCTAAGCGACAGCCAATGGCATAACCAGAATCGGTAGGGTAAACAATCACCCCACCTTGATTGATAATTTCAACACTCTGACTAATCAATCGTGTTTGCGGATTATCCGGATGGATATAAAAAAACTGACTCATACAGACCTCGGATCTTTAGTACTGACAGTATCATCCGGTAAAAACCTGAAAATGGCACTATCTGCTCATAAACAAAATATACCTTAAAAATAAGGTACAATACTTTAATTATAGTTATTCTACACTGCCGCTATGATACATCAACGCATTATACACTTTTTACTTCATCCCATAGCAACCACACCGCTTGTTCATCATTTGGCAACCAAAGGTTACGACCTAATTCAATCCACGAGCATGGCCGATGAAAATCGGAACCAACTGACGTTTTTAAATCCGTATTTTGGGCTAATTCAGCTAAATATTGTTTTTCATTAGCGGGTTGCTGGCAATGAGAAACTTCCATAGCATCTCCACCACATTCTTTAAAATAAGCTACCAATCTTTTTAGCCATTTATTGGAAAGCTGATACTTCGATGGATGTGCTAAAACAGCAACGCCACCAGCATTATGTATCGCTTTAACGGCATCATCAATCGTGCACCATTTAGCAGGAACATAACCTATTTTCCCTTTGGCTAAATAGCGTTTAAATACATTATTAATCGTTTTTTCTTTACCAATTTTAATCAAATATTGCGCAAAATGCGCTCTCGTCACTTGCCCACCACCAGAAATCTGAGTTGCATTCTCCCAAGCTTCTGGGATCCCTGCTTTATGTAACCTTCGCCCAATTTCTATAGCGCGTTCTAATCGTAATGCAGATTGTTGTTCAAGTAATTCCACCATAGAATCGGCAGAAAGAGAAAAGTTGAGTCCAACAATATGGATTTCAATATTTTCCCATAATGTTGAGATTTCTACCCCATTAACCAGCCTAAGAGGACGCGCATTTTGTTGTAAATACTGTTGAGCTTGCATAACACCTTCGCAAGTATCATGGTCAGTAATCGACAAAACATGTATCCCCATGTCAATTGCACGTTCCACAATTTCAATCGGTGACAAATCACCATCAGAGGCGTTTGTATGACAATGTAAATCATATCTTGTCACCAATGGGCTTGAAAAATCTGACATCCCTTACCTTCTCCTTCTCCAATTAACTGGATATTTTGCAAAATAATTAACAATCGGGCTTGACATAAATAACGCGATCCAGTTTACTAGTACGCAAGACGGATGACTCATTATTATCCAAATGAATTTAATTTATCCAGTGAGGCACTATATGTTTTTATCTAATTTATCAAATCGTTGGTGGCATAACTTCCCAAATTGGGCGGAAGCGACGCGCGCATAGATTTGATAATGCATTAGTGCCGAACCCGCCATTATCAGCGGGTTTTTTTATGTCTAAAAATAGCTTAAGGCAATAAAATGAATAACCAAAACACCACATTAGCACATTTTAGTTATCTGGATAGCCCAATTAACTATCAACAAGATCCAACTTTACTGTTTAATCATCTGTGTAAAGATGTTCCTGCAACCATGTTGCTTGAGTCAGCTGAAATTAATAGTAAGGCAAATTTACAGAGCTTATTAATTGTAAATAGTGCACTACGCATTCGAGCTTTTGGTCAACGTGTTGAAATTGAAGCCTTAACAGAAAATGGTAAACAATTACTGGCGCTAATGGCTGAAAAACTATTAGTAAAATCACAACAACATGAGCTATCTGCCCAACATTTAACAATTACATTTAATTCAACAGATGATGAATTAGATGAAGATAGCCGTTTAAAAAGCGCATCATGCCTTGATGTTCTTCGTCTATTGCCTGAATTAGCACAAGTTTATTCAACACAACCTGAAAATTTATTTGTCGGCGGTCTATTTGCCTATGATTTAATTGCCAGCTTTGAAAACTTGCCAGATGTTAAAACCATTAATCATTGTCCTGATTACTGTTTTTTTGTGGCTGAACATTATCTCGTGATCGACCATCAAAATCAGGCTGCTCGTTTGAAAAGCTGCATATTTTCAAACGATGAACATTGCGCACATGCCATTAACCAACGCCATAACGAAATTATTGAAGCGTGCCGACCGTTTTTATCACCATTAGCGTTAGGTTTTGCTGAAGAATTTTCTATCAAAACCAATAAAGATGATACTCAGTATGGTGCCATTGTTAATTCAATGAAAGAAGCTATTTATCGGGGTGATATATTTCAAGTTGTACCTTCTCGTAAATTTTCAATGCCTTGCCCTTTTCCATTAATTGCTTATCAAAAATTAAAAATACAAAATCCAAGTCCATACATGTTTTTATGCAAGATAATGATTTTTCGTTATTTGGCGCTTCGCCAGAAAGTGCATTGAAATATAACGCACACGACCGCAAGGTTGAAATTTACCCAATCGCCGGAACGCGTCCAAGAGGCCGTAATGCAGCTGGATTGATAGACCTTGATCTGGATAGCCGCATTGAGCTTTCTATGCGTACAGATGAAAAAGAATTAGCCGAACATTTAATGCTAGTTGATTTGGCGCGTAATGATTTAGCGCGCATTTGTGAGGCTGGAAGTCGTTATGTTGCGAATCTGACGAAAGTTGATCGTTACTCATTTGTCATGCATTTAGTCTCACAAGTTGTTGGTACTTTACGCCATGACCTTGATATTTTTCATGCTTACCAAGCTTGTATGAATATGGGGACTTTAACCGGTGCACCAAAAGTCAGAGCTATGCAGCTCATCGCTGAATATGAACAAGAACGTCGCGGTTCTTATGGTGGCGCTGTTGGCTATTTTACAGGTAAAGGTGATTTTGATACCTGTATCGTCATTCGTTCTGCTTATGTTGAAAATGGAATAGCCACTGTCCAAGCTGGTGGTGGTGTGGTACTTGATTCTTCTCCACAAGGTGAAGCTGATGAAACTCGTAATAAAGCTCGCGCTGTTATCCGCGCAATTGCTCAAGCACACCAAGTTGAGGAGTTATTCTAATGGCTAATATCTTATTGCTCGATAATGTTGACTCTTTTACTTACAACCTAGTTGACCAACTACGCTCAGGTGGTCATAACGTGGTGATATACCGAAATACAGTGAGTCCTGACCATCTGTTATCCGTCATTAATAGTATGGAATCACCTTTATTAGTGTTATCTCCAGGACCAGGAAAACCCAGTGATGCAGGGGCAATGCCTCATATATTGTCTCAAGTCATTGGAAAAATTCCTGTTATTGGGATTTGCTTAGGGCATCAAGCCATTATTGAAGCTTATGGTGGGCATGTATCAGCTGCAGGTGAAATCTTACATGGTAAGTCATCTATGGCGACCCATGATAACCAAGCTATGTTCCAAGGTCTTGATAATCCACTTTCTGTCGCTCGTTATCACTCTTTGGTTGGTAGCGAAATTCCTGAAGAACTGACTATTTGCGCGCAATCTAACGGAATGGTAATGGCGGTTCGTAATGATAAAGATCGCGTATGTGGTTTTCAATTTCATCCTGAATCTATTTTAACGACACAAGGTGCAATTTTACTCGAAAAAACCGTGATATGGGCACTTTCTACCCCAGACAGCACAACAACATTACCATTTTAATTCGGGAAGAGAGAGCCTATCATGCAAACCATTTTTGATAAATTATTTCGGGCACAAGTATTAACACAACAAGAAAGCCAACAATTATTTAATACTATTATTCGTGGTGAATTGAGTGAAGCCCAATTAGCAGGCGTATTAATCAGCATGAAAATGCGCGGTGAACAGCCTGAAGAGATAGCGGGTGCAGCTTTAGCCTGTTTAGAGAATGCGCAACCTTTCCCTCGCCCAGATTATCAGTTCAGTGATATTGTCGGTACTGGTGGTGATGGCGCTAACAGCATTAATATTTCAACGGCGAGCGCTTTTATTGCCGCACAATGCGGTATCAAAGTTGCTAAACATGGTAACCGTAGTGTTTCTAGCCGCTCAGGCTCATCGGATTTACTGGCAGCATTTGGGATTTCTTTAGATTTAAGTGCACAAAGCGCACGAGATGCTTTAGATGAATTAGGTGTGTGCTTTTTATTTGCCCCGCAATATCACAGTGGCTTTCGTCATGCAGCACCAGTCCGTAGTCAATTAAAGACGCGCACATTGTTTAATGTATTAGGTCCGCTAATTAATCCTGCTCGCCCACCTATTGCGTTAATTGGTGTTTATCAAGAATCACTGGTTAAACCAATTGCTCAAACATTACAAAAGCTTGGTTTTACCCGAGCGGCTGTGGTACACAGTGGCGGTATGGATGAAGTTTCACTTCATGCAACAACACAAGTTGCTGAGCTGAATCAAGGTGAATTATCGTTTTATCAGCTCAATGCAAGTGATTTTGGTTTATCACCGTACCAATTATCTGATTTAGAAGGTGGCACGCCGGATGAAAATCGCATTATATTGACTCATTTGTTACAGGGTAACGGAAAGCCTGCTCATGAAGCCGCAGTTGCCGCTAACGTTGCGATGTTAATGCGTATTAATGGGCATGAAAATTTAAAAGAAAATAGTGAGTATGCCCTTAGCGTAATTAGAAGCGGTAACGCATTTGACCGCGTCATTGCTCTTGCTTCAAGGAAACAATAATATGAAAGCGACTGTCTTACAAAAAATCGTCGATGACAAAGTCACCTATCTTGCTGAACGAAAAGCAAAACAACCTTTGGATAGTTTTCTCAATGAGGTGAAACCAACAGAGCGCCATTTTTATGATGCATTGTCTGCAAAACGCCCTGTTTTTATCCTTGAATGCAAAAAAGCTTCACCTTCTAAAGGATTAATCAGAGATGATTTTGATCCCGCGATGATTGCCAATGCTTACGCACCCTATGCCGCGGCTATTTCTGTATTAACGGATGAAAAATATTTTCAAGGTAATATGGAATACCTGACAATTGTCAGCCAAACAGTTAAGCAGCCCGTCTTATGTAAAGATTTTATTATTGATGAGTATCAAATTTACTTAGCAAGATATTACCAAGCAGATGCTATTTTGCTGATGTTATCAGTCCTTGATGATGAGCAATACCTCGCATTAGCTAAAGTTGCTCACCAACTAAATATGGGTGTTTTGACGGAAGCGAGCAACGAAGAGGAATTACAGCGCGCCATCAAATTGAAAGCCCGTGTTGTTGGCATCAATAATCGTGATTTGCGTGATCTCTCAATTGACTTAAATCGTACAAAAATTTTAGCGCCTAAATTACCTGAAGGTACTATTGTCATCAGCGAATCAGGCATTTTACGTCATCAACATATCCAATTTCTTGCCCCTTTTGTTAATGGCTTTCTGATTGGAAGCGCCATTATGGAACAAGAAAACATTGATGTTGCATTAAAAAAATTATTCATTGGTGAACATAAAGTTTGCGGATTAACACGTGTTCAAGATGCGAAAACGGCTCTTTGCGCAGGTGCAACATACGGTGGTCTTATCTTTGCAGAAAGTTCACCAAGAAAAGTGACACTTTCGCAAGCAAGCCAAATTATTCATTCGACGCCATTACAATATGTCGGCGTTTTTCGTAATCAATCAATTGATTTTATCGTTCATATTGCTGAACAACTCGCTTTATCCGCGGTACAACTGCATGGTGATGAAGATGCCTCTTATATAGGCGAATTGCGTCTAAGATTACCTAAACATTGCGAAATTTGGAAAGCCATCAATATGGCTCAGCCAAATATGACTCAATATGATGGGCAACCTATTGATTTATTGTTATTAGATAATGGAACGGGTGGTACGGGAAAAACATTTGATTGGTCAATTATTCCTGAATCAAGCCAATACCGTCTGATGGTTGCCGGTGGCTTAAATGAGCATAATTGCCAGCAAGCATCTCAACTTTTATGTAATGGATTGGATTTCAATTCCGGTGTAGAAATTGAGCCGGGTATAAAATGTGAACGAAAAATCAATCAAGTTTTTAGCTTATTAACTGCTTGAAAAATCATTAATAAGCAAAGATGATGATTAAATTCATCCATCATGCTGAACAATATAAAATAACGTAAAATTAAGAGACGGATAACAGAATGAGCAAATTAGCCCCTTACTTCGGTGAATTTGGGGGACAATATGTCCCAGAAATTTTAATCCCAGCACTTAAACAACTTGAAGATGCTTTTATTGAGGCACAACAAGATCCTGAATTTTTACGCGAATTTCATGATTTATTAAAAAATTATGCAGGCAGACCAACCGCATTAACGTTATGCCGTAATCTCACTGAAGGTACAAAAACCAAGTTGTACTTAAAACGTGAAGATCTCCTTCATGGTGGTGCTCATAAAACTAACCAAGTTTTAGGCCAAGCACTGCTTGCCAAACGTATGGGTAAAACGGAGATCATCGCAGAAACGGGAGCAGGTCAACATGG
The DNA here is from genome assembly GCF_000314895.2 of Providencia sneebia DSM 19967. Taxonomy (GTDB): domain Bacteria; phylum Pseudomonadota; class Gammaproteobacteria; order Enterobacterales; family Enterobacteriaceae; genus Providencia; species Providencia sneebia. Next base: position 2,341,563 of record NZ_CM001773.1, read on the forward strand.
CGTTGCAACAGCACTTGCTTGTGCTCTTCTAAATATGAAATGCCGTATTTATATGGGCGCAAAAGATGTCGAACGACAATCACCAAATGTTTTTCGTATGAAATTAATGGGTGCAGAAGTTATCCCTGTTCACAGTGGCTCCGCAACACTTAAAGATGCATGTAATGAGGCACTCAGAGACTGGTCTGGTAGTTATGATACAGCTCATTACCTGTTAGGAACGGCGGCTGGTCCTCATCCATATCCAACGATTGTCCGCGAATTCCAACGAATGATTGGCGATGAAGCGAAACAACAAATCTTAGAGCGTGAAGGTCGCCTTCCAGATGCTGTCATTGCCTGTATTGGTGGTGGTTCTAATGCTATTGGACTATTTGCTTCATTTATTCCTGAAGAAGATGTGCGTCTTATTGGGGTTGAGCCAGCAGGATTAGGAATTGAAACAGGCCAGCATGGTGCACCATTGAAACATGGGCGTGTTGGTATCTATTTTGGTATGAAATCCCCTATGATGCAGACTGATGAAGGTCAAATTGAAGAGTCCTATTCTATTTCAGCAGGGCTTGATTTCCCATCTGTAGGTCCACAACATGCACACTTAAATAGCATTGGCCGCGCTGATTATGTCTCTATCACTGATGATGAAGCACTAACTGCGTTTAAAGTACTTTGTCGTAAAGAAGGTATCATCCCAGCCCTTGAGTCATCTCATGCTCTAGCTTATGCCCTTAAATTAGCAGAGCAAGATCCAAATAAAGAACAACTATTTATTGTTAATCTGTCAGGCCGCGGTGATAAAGACATTTTCACAGTACATGATATTTTAAAGAGTAAGGGAGAAATCTAATGGAACGCTACACTGAACTTTTTGAACATTTAAATAAAACTAATCAAGGTGCTTTCGTTCCATTCGTCACTTTAGGCGATCCTGATGCTGAACTTTCTTTAAAAATAATAGATGCATTAATTGAAGGTGGTGCCGATGCACTAGAAATTGGAATTCCTTTTTCAGATCCATTAGCTGATGGTCCAACAATTCAAAATGCAAACTTGCGCGCATTTAAAAGTGAAATTACGCCGACATTATGTTTTGAATTACTCAGCAGAATACGAAAAAAACACCCGCACATTCCAATTGGGTTATTAGTTTATGCTAATTTAGTCTTTACTAAAGGTGTCGACCATTTTTATGCACGCTGCCAACGTGCAGGTGTTGATTCTGTATTAGTTGCAGATGTGCCGATGAAAGAATCAAAACCATTTCGGGAATCAGCTATTGCACATAATATAGCCCCTATTTTCATTTGCCCGCCAAATGCAAATGATGATTTACTGAAAGAAATTGGCGAATATAGCCGAGGTTATACCTATCTATTATCGCGTGCGGGTGTGACGGGTACTGAAAAACGTGCTGAATTACCACTCACTCACCTTATCAACAAATTAGATCAATATCATGCTGCACCCGCTTTGCAAGGTTTCGGAATTTCTGAACCAGCCCAAGTTGCTGAAGCTATTTCTAATGGTGCAGCTGGTGCTATCTCAGGTTCTGCGGTTGTCAAAATCATTGAAACTCATTTGAAAAATCCTGAAGTTATGTTGTCTGAGTTAACTCAGTTTGCAGCAAAAATGAAATCAGCAACACTAAAATAATGATATTTATACCATTATCGTCATACAAAAATGGCGATAATGGATGTACCCCTTCTTTATTTCTTCTATTAAGTTGAATTTTCATCAATTTGTATCAATACTAAAAATATCAGTCAGAAATAGTCTGATGTTTCAGGTAAAGCTGTATAAAACAATAGTACTGTATTTTGTAACCTGAATTATTTAGGAGAAAAGCATGAAATTGTTCAAAACAGTAAGTACATTCTTTATTGCCTTAATTATGGGATTAACACTTTCAGCTTGCGCACCAACCAGTAAAACTGAAGGTACGGGTGGCTATATTGATGACACTGTCATTACCACGAAAGTAAAATCAGCTTTATTGGCTGAAAAAGACCTTAAATCAACACAAATTAGCGTTGAAACATTTAAAGGTCGAGTACAATTAAGTGGTTTTGTTAATTCTCGAGCAGACGCAAATAAAGCCATTGAAGCGACTAAGCAGGTAAAAGGCGTACAGTCAGTAATAGATTCGATGAAAATTCGCTAAGTATTTATCATTATTTAATCTACAATATCAGCTCTTATTGAGCTGATATTTTTATATAATATTTGCTATTTTTAAAAATCGTATTCTTGAATTTCTATTTGAGAATTCGTCAATCTCATAGAAATTCAATCATATCGTTAAGAAAGACAATTTGTATTTATATAATGAATTCTTTTGCCAGAATATATGTTTTACCATACATATATTATAAAAAATCCAAGAGTTAAAAACTCTCGGATTTTTTATTTTCATAGCTAAATTTATTTTTACATCCGTTGTAATATAAAAAATTGTGAAGTTATTACGCTAAGCTAATTGCTTAGAAGCGGTAACCTGCACCAAACATGAATACAAATGGATCAAGGCGAGTTTCAACTTTATGTTGTTCTCCACCCGCTTTAAATTTAACGTCAGTATTAATATCCATCCACCAAACAGATGCGTTCAACATCCAGTTGTCAGTTAGCATATAGTCCATACCCGCTTGTGCCGCAACACCCCAAGAACTAGAGAGATCAAGATCACTCAATCCAGCACTCTTTCCTGTATTATTAAATTTTTCATCAAAGAAGAAGGTATAGTTAACACCAGCACCTAAATAAGGGCGTAATTTATCTTCTTTACTACCAAAATAATATTGAGCCATTAAAGTTGGTGGCAAATGTTTAACTGTTGCTATATTACCAGTAAGAGGAGTCCCTACTTTATGTTCGAAGGGAGTTGCTGCTAATAATTCCACACCGATATTATCTGTAATTAGGTAACTGAATGTAAGACCTAATTGAGTATTATTATTAACGTTGAATGAACCTGTTCCAGGTAGTACTTCACTTGAACCTGCATTAGGGCGTACTGTTGCTGTACCCGCACGGAAAATAAAATCGCCAGCTTCGTGAGCAAATGAAACAGCTGGTGCTAAAGTCGCAGCAGCCAAGACAAGCGCAGTAAGTTTTTTCATTATTAATCCCATTCCTGTATTTTTATTTCAGCTAAAATATTTTGGTTAAAATATATCGCTTATTTTTATTTAATGTTCAAATCAAGATCACATACTTTAATAAAGTTTGCTAAATCTGACTAGATGAAACTTATTATTTCATCTGTATAAATTTGTATTTTGATTTAAATCAATTTTCTCTATATATCCATAAAAATAATAAAATGATCCCGATAGAAAATATATAAACTCGTCACTTTATAAATTGCATTTCATATGCAATTTATATTTTTGTGATTCTTAAATTTATAAATTTATTTTTTACCATGGAATATTCATTACGCTGACTTATTCATAGAGCCTTTTTTCACATCTTTTCCTACCTAACAGCCACATACTCAGATACAATCACGTAAAAATTTTGTCCCATTTGTAGGTAGGAGCAGTTACATGTCCATTTCGGCTAACTCACTCATCAGTGATAGCATCAATTTTTTTAAGAATCAATCAAGTGGCCTATCCACAATTATAGTTTTAGCAACTGCGGTAAGCACAATTATCTATGCATTAATGATCCCCAATGCAGAAATGATAGCAACATTCATTAATACACTGGTGGATGCACAGACTAAATTCATTGACGCTGGCAATGATGGAATGCAAAGTTGGATACAGGATCTCCCTGAAGACAATAGAAGCAGTATTATGAGAGTGTCATTAGGATTGCTGCTTTCTGTCACAATTGGTCGATTAGTTTTGATTTGTGGTGTTTTATCCTACATTGCTAGATTATCTCGTGGTGAAAATATAACAGCTATTCAAGCGTTAACATCTTCATTACCTAAAGCAGTTTCCATGTTCCTGCTGTTAATTATCTGCTCTTTATTAGTTCAGCTGGGCATCGCTATTATGATTGTACCGGGCGTCATTTTTGCTATCGGTTTCTCTCTGGCTCCGGCAATACTTATTAGTGAAAATATTAATGTTTTCAGTGCAATCGCTAAAAGTTGGAAGCTGGCCTATGCAAATTGGCGTTTTGTTTTTCCCATCATTTTAATTTGGATGGCAACACAAATGTTGGTTGGGCTGTTAATCAGTAACCTCAACCTGAATCATATTGTAGGCAATGGTTTATCTTTTTTACTTAATAATGTTATTGCTGCTTTTGCGCTGATTTATTTCTATCGTCTTTATATGTTAATCTCGGAAAAACAATAAATTATCTAAGATATAACAACAAAAACGGCACCTATTATTGTGGGTGCCGTTTTTTTATATCAATGATAGATTATTATTCATCTCATAAAGATACTTATCTAATAAGATATCTATTCACTATCCTCATCCGATTTCAGATTAATTTGTTGCTTACTTTGTATCAAACGAATGGCAAAATAAATATCTGGAACAACAAGCAAATCTTCATCTGAACGATTAATTTTATTTTGCTCAAGCCAACGATTTATTGATGTTCTTCTTCCAGCAAGGACTAATGTTACCCCTTTAGCTTTTAGAGAAGTCACAATATCATTTAGGGCTGAAAAAACACTTACATCGTTATGGGTGAAACTGACCGCTGCATCAACAATAACCCAAGCAGGTCGTTTAGGTTGATTATCAAGATGTTTATTTAAACGCTCTTTAAAGTAATTCACATTAAAATAAGTTAATGGTGAGTTAAAACGATAAATTAACATCCCTTCAACAGGTTCAATATCATTATCTTTGGCTATCGAATGTAACATTCCTTGCTCATCGACACCTAAAAGCTGATCTGTAGGCCTAAAAATAATACGAATAAATTGAAGCAATCCGAGTAAAACCGCTAAACCAACACCATTTATCAAACCTGAGACAAGAACAGCAAATAAAGTGAAAATACATAAAGTGAATGCTTCACGATTACGCTTACGCATTGAAAATATATTGCGAACGCTCAGTAATGACCAAGTTGACACAATCAACACCGTGCCTAAAGCTGGCATCGGAATATAACCAAGTAAATCAATTGAGAAAAGTAAAACAGCTAAAATCGTCAATGCCGCAACAATTGAAACAAGTTGGGTTTTCCCCCCCATCATATCGTTTACCGCGGTACGGCTACTTGCTGCGCTGACAGCAAAACCTTGTGATAGCGCTGAGGCAATATTTGCCAAGCCTAAAGCGCGCAACTCTTGGTCTGCATCAACGGTATAGCCATTTTTACTTGCAAAACTTCGCGCAGTCATCATAAAACTAACAAAGCTAATCACCGCTAAGTTCAATGATGGAATAATAAGATCCCGCATTAGCCCAGGGTCAAATTGTGGCATAGGCACAAAAGGTAAGCCATCGCCTAAATTACCTACTGTGCGGATCCCATATTTTTCGACATCAAAAAATAGACTCACCATGGTGGCGATTACCATTGCTATCAATAATGACGGCCACATACGACGAAATTTTTTAATCACAATAATGATAATAAATGTCATTGCCGACATAATAAACGTAGGCAAGTTAGTCTCTAATAGTGCTTTTGGAAAAGCGATTAGCAGTTCAATAAAACCAGACGGTAAAGATCCAATACCAAACACTTTACCTAGTTGGCCTAAAATAATGGTTAATGCAACGCCGTTTAATAACCCTTGCAAAATAGGACGAGATAAAAAATCAGCAAATGTCCCCAAACGAAAACGCGCGGCAATTAAGCACCAAACCCCAGTCATAAAGCTCATGACCATAATCAACTGCCAGCGAATGGTATCATCCCCCATTGCTAAAGGACTGACAGCAGCAGCAATCACCGCACAAGTTGCGGCATCAGGGCCAATAATTAATTGTTTTGATGTCCCAAATAAAGCATAGATAACCATCGGTAAAATACAGGCATATAACCCAATGATTGCATTAATTCCCATCAACTCTGCGTAAGCAATCGCAACAGGCAATGCAACGGCAGCCACTGAAAGTCCAGCTTTGATATCTGGTCCTAAATCTGCGAAACGATAATTCAATAACGATTTTAAACCCGGCATCCAGACAAACAATTTTGCCTTTATCATTGTTCTAAATTTCTCTAAAAATTAGTAAGTTAAGTTATTATGATGAATAGTTATCTGATATTTCTAGTCTTATCCATAACCTAAATCAAATATTCGTAAAATAATGAAAAAGGATTGGCAATGCATCATGTTTATTGGTAAAAAGGAGCAAATTTTTAACAATTTACGTTATAGTACTTTAAATACACCATCATCACGTAAGGCTTTGGTATTCACTGTTATGAAACAACTTATTGATTTTATCCCGTTAGTAATTTTTTTTATTGTCTATAAAAGTTATGATATTTTTTATGCAAGTGGCGCTTTATTAATTACAACCCCATTAGCATTACTCGCAACTTACCTTATTTATAAAAAAGTTGAAAAAGTTGCCAAAATTACCTGTGTTGTTGTCATGATCTTTGCATCTTTGACACTGATTTTCCATAGTGCTGACTTTATTAAATGGAAAGTGACTATTATCTATGCAGCATTTGCCTTGGCACTATTAATCAGCCAATGGTTTACTGAAAAACCGCTCATTCAAAGAATGTTAGGCAGTAACCAAGAAATTAAATTACCAGACAGCAATTGGGCTAAATTAAATAGTGCATGGGCTATATTCTTTATTGTTTGCGCCCTTCTTAATATCTATATTGCATTTTGGTTATCATTAGATGCTTGGATGAATTTCAAAGTATTTGGTTTAACTGCGGGAACCTTGATTTTTACTGTCCTGAGTATTGTCTATATTTACAAAAATATGGCTAAAATCCACTCAGAAGAAAAAAATGAAAAATCATAAGTCTATTAGATTCTTACTTTTGATTTCCCATCAATAAGCCGTCATATTCAGTTCTAGCCTAAACATACAGTTATAAAATTGTCTCCTTTAATTGAATTAGTGTTAAAGGAGACAAATAAAAACGCTTGATAATCCACCCTACCAGCATGAATAATCTATGAGCGCCTTCCTAACGACTCTTGTATCTTTTTATCTGTATTATACTGTGATAATGCATATACAGACCAAATAGCAGCGGGGATCCAACCAATTAAGGTAATTTGCAAGATAAGGCAAATAATCCCTGAAATTGGGCGGCCGATAGTGAAAAATTGTAACCATGGCAAGAGTAATGCTAGTATTAATCTCATTTCACCTCCTAGAATTGAGTGAATAATGAATAACTCAACAAGCCGAAAATGAATTACATAACTTAAACTCATTATAGCTAGCCTAACAAGATCATTAAATACAAAAAACAATTCTTATCATATCTTTGCATTATTATGGCTACTGTCTATCTAATTTAACAATGAATTATCTGCAATTTGCACTTTAATTTGGTGATTTTTATAGCAAGAAAATCACCAGTTTCTGATTCATAGTGACTAAAAGTAGACTTGTAGTTTATGATTAGCCCCAATAATAAAGTCACAACATTTTAAGCAAAGAGTTTGATATGGAATTACCAAATGGGGAACTTGTTTTACGTACATTAGCCATGCCTGCCGACACAAATGCCAATGGTGATATCTTTGGTAGTTGGTTAATGTCTCAAATGGATATTGGTGGCGCTATCTTGGCAAAAGAAATTGCCTTAGGCCGTGTCGTCACAGTTGCAGTCAACGGTATTAAATTTCAAAAACCCGTTGCAGTTGGTGATGTGGTTTGCTGTTATGCTCGCTGCATAAAAACGGGGAAAAGCTCGATTACCATTAATATTGAAGTTTGGGTTAAAAAAGTTGCAACTAAACCGGTTGGTCATCGTTATAGAGCAACTGACGCTGTTTTTACTTATGTTGCCGTTAATGAAGATAATACAGCGCGTGAACTTCCCGAAGAAAAACGAAACTTCCAATTAGCAGGAACGGCTGAATAATCCATTTTTAATTAGCACTTCCCCATTCATTTTAAAATTATGGGGAAGTGCCATTCGCATTCAACATAGAACGCTTAATTATGCTTGGCTAACTGAGCCATCCATTCTGAAATAAATTTCAGTTATGTAACCTTTGGCGGGTAATTTTTCATACTTCCAACGATTCATTGCGCGTTTAACATCTCTTTCAAACAGACCTTTAGGTGATGTTTCAATAAATTCAATATTGGTTACTCGCCCATCATCATCAATATCATAGCGAACTTTAACATAACCATCTTTACCCAAACGACGTGCGCGATCTGGATAAGAAGGAAGCTGTTTACTTAACGCTTTTGGCCCACGATGATGATTTGATTGTTGATTAGTCGCACCCGTATTTGTTTTTGCTGATGTAACATTCTTATTTAAACTATGCGCACTGCTATTCATATCTGACAGCGATTTCAGATCATTTTTTGCCAATTGTTTTTCAACTGGTTTCGCCTCTTTTTTAATTTCACGCTTCTCTTCTTTTTTCGGCTTTGGTTTTTTCTTAACTTCAGGCTTTTTTTGCGGCAAAACAATGGCTGGTTCAACGACAGGCTCAGGCTCAATGATAGGCTCGGGTTCAGGCTCTGGCTCCGGAGCAACTTGAGGCTCAGGTTCTGCGGCTGCCGGCTCTACAGCAGGTTCCTCTGATTCAAAAGCAACCATTGCTATCATCATCGGCTCAGGTGCAGCGGTCATTTTTGGCTGATTGAATATCCACACCATAGCAAGACCTACATGAATGGCTAATGTGAAAATAATAATAAGAGGCCAACGGATCCAACGCATATGAATTTTCTACCCTGTAACGATAAAACTAAAGAATATGACCGATAGTTTAAATGCAAATAGCAATCATATTCAATAACGTTTGTTGTTCAAAGTGAAAATAGTCAGATTTACCTTCAATTTACCCACTCATTCCATTGAGTAAATAATAGTGAGCGACGTCTTTTATATATGTCTATTTTTCTTAACGCGTAAATACGCATATTACGTCTCGAATGCCCTTCTAGCCAGCGTCTACGTCGACGTAAAGATTGTCTTAGCATCCGCCAACGACCCACTTCATGTCTACTACGTTTCATCTTTTATCCTTTTAAAAACTTAATTTAATCAAATTATCATTTGACGAAGATTATAGACCTTTACCTAACCGTGCCAAGAATGATCCCGTAAAAAAGTCCAATTCCTCGCCAATTTGATAATAATGAAAATAATTTTTACCAAATATATTATTAAAACGGCATAAATTATAAGGCTATTACAGAATAAAAACAGACTAACCTGAACAATATTCAATATATGATGCAGTCCAATGGTAATAGCAACAATTTGAACTATAATGAACTTCCGTTAGTAGAATTCATTGTCTTTTCATTATTAATCTATAATATCTATCGAGGCTTTTAATCCTAAACTTTGCTAAATTCTATTATGTTTTAGCGTTGAATATTAATTTGTAGAATCTCTTCTATTTTTGATTATTTTACACTCTGCTAGTCTAGTTATGAGGCATACAATTCATTATGGCAACAGTTTATACCCTATTGAGCTGGTTTTTGTTTTTCTTCTATTGGTTAGTAATTGCAGCAATTACCGTGCGAATTCTGGTAAAACGTAGGCCAGTAACCTCTGCCATGACATGGTTATTAATTATTTATATTCTGCCATTGGTCGGGATTATTGCTTATATCGCCTTCGGGGAACTTCACCTTGGTAAACGCCGTGTTGATAAAGCGCAGCAAATGTGGCCTTCTGTAGCAACTTGGCTTGAAAACTTACGCCATTCTAAACATATTTTTGCCTCAGCAAACAGCGCCGTTGCAGAGCCACTTTTCCAACTTTGTGAAAAAAGACAAGGAATCGCTGGCGTTAAAGGTAATCGTATTCAATTAATGACAACGAGTGAAGAATCACTCAAAGCCATTGTCAACGATATTAATAATGCACAAAACACTATTGAAATGGTTTTCTATATCTGGCAACCGGGTGGTTTGGTTGATGGCGTCACGGAAGCCTTGCTGAATGCCGCAAAACGTGGTGTAAAATGTAGAATAATGGTGGATTCAGCAGGAAGTTGGCATTTCTTCCGGACAGATTATGCAGAGAAAATGCGTGCGGCAGGTATTCAATTTGTTGAATCTCTTAAAGTTAACCTGATGCGTTTTTTCTTGCGCCGCATGGATTTGCGTCAACATCGCAAAATAATTGTAATTGATAATTATATTTCTTACACCGGCAGCATGAACATGGTCGATCCTCGCTACTTCAAACAAGATGCAGGCGTTGGTGAATGGGTCGATATTTTTGTTCGTATGGAAGGACCGGTTAGTACCACTCTTGGTATTGTTTATGCTTTTGACTGGGAGATGGAAACGGGGCAACGTATTTTACCGCCGCCGCCAGATACGAATATTATGCCTTTTGAGCAGGCAAATGGTCACACTACCCAAATGATTGCATCAGGTCCGGGTTTCCCTGACGAGTTAATTCAACAATCATTGATGACAGCAATTTTTTCAGCTCGCAAGCAGTTAATAATGACAACGCCTTACTTTGTGCCGAGTGATGATTTATTGCATGCTATCTGCACCGCTGCTATGCGTGGCGTTGATGTTAGCATTGTCATGCCACGGCAAAACGACTCTTTCCTAGTCCGTTGGGCAAGTCGTTCGTTTTATACTGAATTACTTGAAGCGGGTGTGAAGATTTATCAATTTGAAGATGGTCTATTACATACTAAAAGCGTTTTAGTTGATGGCGAATTGAGTCTTGTGGGTTCTGTTAACTTAGATATGCGTAGCTTATGGCTAAACTTTGAAATTACCGTTGTCATTGACGATAAGAATTTTGGTAGTGACCTCACTATTGTCCAATATGATTATATTGCGCGTTCTACTCGCCTAGAACTTGATGAATGGGAGCAAAGGCCATTCTGGAATCGTATTGTTGAACGTCTTTGCTATTTCTTTAGCCCATTGTTGTAAGTTACGATAAATTTAGGCTGATAGCTTTTAGTGATAATTTTATGACTCATTTAAGTAATATCAGCCTATTTCTTTGTCTGGCATTCGTTTTTTCATCAAACTTAATGGTATCCTTAAAGGTAAGACATCAGCATATCCGGTTGCGTATTACTCTCCATCACTAAATTAATAAATTCTAGGAATTGTCATGACCAAAACATCCCCTGTAAATCTTATCGATGAAGATGAAATCATTGAAATTGCCTATGACTTATTTCTAGAAAATGCGATGACTCATTTAGAACCAGCTGACCAAGTTTTGTTCGCGCTACAGTTTGAAGATAATGGTGCTGCTGAAACTGTCCCTCTTAGCGCTCATTGGCAAGATGTCATTCAACCTGATTTTATTTTGGAAAATTTTAGTGAAGTGATTATTGGTTTAGCCGAATCTGAACAAGATGAAATTAATGATATTTTTGCGCGCATTTTAATTAGTCGTGATCCCACCTTCCCTTTTTCGCATATTCTCTGGAAACATTAAGCTTTCAATAATTTTTTAGCTAGTAAGCTCAATGTAATTTTGATTTATCGTTTTATTTATAAAGGCAAATGGTGAGTTTTTATTGCTCACCATTTATGCCATTAAATTTTATAACGGGTCGACTTTCAGACAAGATACTGCATGTTTAAAGCTCCCTTCCATCAATGGTCTTGTTTTTGCACATCCTTCATCTGCTAATGGGCAACGTGTTCTAAATACACACCCCGTCGGTGGATTTATTGGTGAAGGCAATTCTCCCTCAAGCAATTCAATAACCTTATTCTTTTCCTTATCAGGATCAGGCACAGGTACGGCTGACATTAATGCCTTTGTATAGGGGTGCAATGGATTATTATAAACTTCGTCATAAGTCCCTAATTCGACAGCATGACCTAAATACATCACTAATACGCGATCTGAAATATGTTTTACCACCGCTAAATCATGGGCGATAAAAATTAATGACAACCCCATTTCACGCTGTAATTCTTGTAATAAATTCACAACCTGCGCTTGAATAGACACATCAAGAGCAGAAACGGGCTCATCACAAATAACCAATTTTGGCTCTAAAATTAGCGCTCTCGCAATACCAATCCGTTGGCATTGTCCACCAGAAAATTCATGAGGATAACGGTTGATTAAGTTGGGTAATAAACCCACTCGCATCATGATCTTCTTCACTTTTTCAGTGACTTCAAATTGAGGCATTTTTGGATAATATGTTTTCAGTGGCTCAGCAATAATATCGCCAATGGTCATTCTTGGATTTAAAGAAGCCAATGGATCTTGGAAAATCATTTGGATATCGCTGCGAACATCTCGCCACTGCTTTTCATTCATCCCTAACAAATTTTGCCCTAACCAACTGACCGTCCCACCCGTTGATTTAACAAGCCCAATAATAGCGCGCGCAAATGTTGATTTACCGCAGCCTGATTCACCGACAACACCAAGAGTTTCCCCTTCATAAAGTCTCAGTGTGACGCCATCTACCGCTTTTAAGCTTTTATCCGGCTGCCAAAACCACTGTTTCTTGTCTCGGATGGAGAAATGCACTTTTAAGTCATTAACTTCCAGCAGAACAGGTCTATTTTCATGTAATGTCATACCAACTCCTCCACTGGTTTAAAGCAAGCGCGTAAACGGCTATTAGCATACGTGCTCAATGCGGGCTCTTGTTCAATACATTGAGTATTCGCATACTGGCAGCGCGGCGAGAATGGGCATCCTTTTGGTAACCTCAATAAATTGGGTGGATTTCCCGCTATAGTCGCTAAACTTGCATCATCGCTATCCAGACGCGGTACAGCTGCGAGTAGGCCTAATGAGTAAGGATGAGATGGCTGATAAAAAATATCCCTCGCCGTACCATATTCCATAGTACGACCTGCATACATAACCAAAACTTTATCGCAAACCCCAGCCACCACACCTAAATCATGCGTAATGAGAATGATCGCTGTATCAAACTCCCTTTTTAGTTCATTAAGCAATGTCATAATTTGCGCTTGTACCGTTACATCTAATGCTGTGGTCGGTTCATCCGCAATCAATAACTTAGGCTGGCATAATAATGCCATAGCAATCATGACGCGTTGGCGCATTCCACCTGAAAATTCATGTGGATACATATTCATACGCTTTCGAGATTCAGGCATTTTAACTGCATCTAGCATGCGTACAGATTCTTCAAAAGCCTCATGTTTGCTCATCCCTTTATGAAGCATCAATACTTCAGATAGCTGTGTTCCAATTTTTAAATAGGGATTCAGTGACGTCATTGGGTCTTGGAAGATAATTGAGATTTCTTCTGCACGCATACGGTTCAATGCTTTTTCTTTGAGATTAAGGATCTCGCGGCCATTAAATATTGCTGAACCACCGATGTGGCCGTTACGGGCTAATAACCCCATTAATGCAAATGCAGTTTGCGATTTACCTGAACCCGACTCACCCACTATTCCTAATGTTTCCCCTGCACGTAAATCAAAATTTAATTTATTTACAGCGGTAACATCACCATCTGGAGTCGAAAATGTGACATTCAGATCTTTTACACTTAACAGAGGGGTTGATGATTTAATTTCTGACATAATATTTCCCTCTAGCGATCTTTCGGGTCGAGGGCATCACGCAAACCATCGCCGATAAAGTTAAAACAAAAAAGTGTCACAACTAAAAAAGCCGCCGGAATTAATAATAACCAGGGCGTAACTTCCATTGAGTTTGCACCATCACTCAGTAAAGCCCCCCAACTACTTAATGGTTCCTGCGTTCCCAAACCAAGAAAGCTCAGAAATGATTCAAATAAGATCATACTTGGCACTAATAAAGAAGCGTAAACAACCACAACACCAAGTACATTAGGGACAATGTGACGCAAGATAATATGACGAGTGCTTACCCCACAAACTAAAGCAGCTTCAATAAACTCTTTGCGTTTTAAACCCAATGTTTGTCCGCGAACAATACGCGCCATATCCAGCCAAGAAACCATACCGATAGCAACAAAAATAAGGAGAATATTTGTCCCAAACAATGTCACAAGCAAAATAACGAAAAACATAAAAGGAAAGGAGTTTAATATTTCCAGCAATCGCATCATGATGGAGTCAACTTTACCGCCAACATAACCTGCAAGTGATCCGTATAATGTTCCAACAATCACAGCAACAATTGCAGCGGCAACACCAACCATTAATGAAATACGCCCACCAATAGCAACCCTTACTAATAAATCACGACCGGATGCGTCAGTGCCAAAATAGTGGCCACTTTCCATATCTGGCGGCATAGACATCATTTCCCAGTCTGTATCATCATATAAAAATGGGGATAGCATGGGGGCAAAAATAACAAATAAAGTAATCAAAAATAACATACACAAGCTAAAAATAGCGGCGCGGTTATGAATAAAACGCCGTCTTGCATCCTGCCATAAACTACGCCCTTCAATATCTAATTGCTCTGAAAGTTTTTCTAGAGCTTCACTATTTTTTTTATTTAATAACATAGTGCATCCTCCAGATTAGTAGCGAATTTTAGGATCAATAACCGCATATAGCACATCAACAATTGCGTTAAAGGCAATGGTCAAAACACCAACTAAAATCGTTAAACTTAGAACTAATGAATAATCTCGGTTAAGTGCCCCGTTAACAAATAATTGGCCAATCCCCGGCAAGCCAAAAATAGTTTCAATCACCATAGAGCCTGTAATAATACCGACAAAGGCAGGTCCCATATAAGAAATAACCGGAAGCAACGCTGGTTTTAAGGCGTGTTTGAGCACAATTGTACGCAATGGCAAACCTTTGGCACGCGCTGTACGAATAAAGTTTGAATGCATAATCTCAATCATTGAACCACGCGTAATACGTGAAATGCTGGCAATATAGGCAAGAGACAAGGCCACCATTGGCAAAATCATATGTTTAAGATTACCGCCATCCCATCCTCCGCCAGGAAGCCATTTTAAATAAATAGCAAAAATCAGCACCAATAATGGGGCAACAACAAAGCTTGGAATAACCACCCCCGTCATGGCAAATCCCATCACAGTAAAATCCCATTTCGTATTTTGATTAAGTGCAGCAATAATTCCGGCAGACACACCAAAAATTACCGCGATGATAAAAGCTGTTGCGCCTAATTTCTCTGAGACTGGAAATGCTTTCGCGACTAATTCATTAACACTGTAATCTTTATATTTAAATGACGGGCCAAAATCACCTTTAGATAACTGCACCAAATAACTAAAGTATTGTTTATACATTGGGTCATTTAAATGGTATTTAGCTTCAATATTAGCCATAACTTCAGGAGGAAGTTTACGCTCTCCGGTAAATGGACTACCCGGCGCAAGGCGCATCATGAAAAAAGAGATAGTGATAAGAATAAAAAGTGTCGGAATTGCTTCAAGTAAACGACGAATAATAAATTTAAACATTGCTCTTTCCTACTTCTGTCACTGAGTCTGATCAATAATCATATGATTAGCCTGCTCTGAAAAGCAGAGCAATGATTGCTGTGAGATGAAAAATAGATTTTCAAATCATCTTATCAGGCAAAAATCAGTAGACTGACCTTTCTCTCTATTATGTTATTTGCAATCTACTGACTTTCATCAGTAGATTGCATCAGCACCCTAATATTTTAAAAAGGTGCCCTATTTATTAATGCTTTTTAATATAGAGATCTTTGGTATGCACATAATCTAATGGATCCTTACCGGTATATCCACCAACATAAGGCTTCACTAGACGTGTATTGACATAGTAGTAAAGTGGAACTATCGCAGAATCTTTATCCAATTGCTTTTCTGCTTGGTTATAAAGATTAGCGCGGTCTTCATCAGTTTCAACTCTTAATGTTTGCTTCATCAGAGCATCAAACTCTTTATTTTTATAATGCACAGTATTATTACTGCTATTGGAAATTAACATATTAAGGAAAGCAGATGGTTCATTATAATCAGCGCACCAAGCTGCACGCGCAACATCATAGGTTCCTTGATGGCGACTATCTAAGAATGTTTTCCACTCTTGGTTTTCTAATTTAATTTCTGCACCAATATTTTTCTTCCAAATAGAAGAGGCAGCAATCGCAATTCGTTTATGTAAATCAGAGGTGTTATATAACAGATTAAATTTTAGCGGATTAGATTTATTATAACCGGCCTCTTCAAGTAGCTGTTTTGCTTTTTCATTACGCTGCTCTTGAGTCATATTGCCATACCAATCAGGTTTTTCTGCTTTCATACCGTTGGTAAATGGAGGGGTAAAACCGAAAGCGGGAATATCACCTTGAGCTTTCACTTTATAAGTCACAACATCTCTATCCATTGATAATTTCAACGCTTCTCTAACACGAGGATCATTAAATGGCGGTTTTTCATTATTAATTTCATAGTAATAAGTGCACAGATAAGGATTAACACGCAATTCATCTGGCATGTTTTTTTCTAATGTCTTGAACTGCTCAATCGGTAAATTACTATAAGTCATATCTATTTCACCACTACGGTAGCGGTTTACATCAGTGACTTCAGACGAAATAGGTAGGAATGTAACTTGGTCAATAACGGTATTTTTGTTATCCCAGTATGTTGGGCTACGCTCAAGAACAATTCGTTCGTTAACTGTCCAATCTTTTAGTTTATAGGCACCATTACCAACAAAGTTTTGCGGCTGTGTCCACTTAGCACCATATTTTTCAATTGTTTTTTTATTTACTGGTGACATTGATGAATGCAATAAGAGTTGAGGAATATAAGGAACCGCCTCTGTTAGCTCAAGCACTAAAGTATGATCATCTAACGCTTTAACCCCTAACTCTTGTGTTTTTTTCTTACCAATAATAATGTCATCTGCATTTTTAATATGCGCATTTTGCAAATAACTTGCATAAGGTGATGCTGTATCAGGGTCAACTAAACGTTGGAAGCTATATACAAAATCATGAGCCGTGACAGGGTCACCATTTGACCATTTTGCATCTTCACGAATTTTGAAAGTCCACTCTTTAAAATCTTTATTTTCCCAACTGACCGCAGCGCCAGGTAACAGCTCTCCTTCAGGGCCTGTAATGGTCAGTCCTTCATAAAGGTCACGTGCAAGCGCTGATTCAGGAACACCTTCAATTTTATGTGGATCAAGTGATTGTGGCTCTGAACCATTATTACGAACCAAAGTTTGTTTTTCTGCAAGCTCAACACCTGCCGGTACAGTTGCAGCTAGACTAGATGCCATTCCTGCACTCATCAGGGCAGTCACGACACTTAAAGAAACCATAGTTTTACGGATATGTTGACTCATCTTATTCATTACTCCCACACCTTAATACATTGTTGTGAATAAATAGTTGTGTTGTTTGTTTTCAAAAAGCGTTGCCTAACTAAAATAAAGGTCACTATTATATTAATTATTTAATCACTATTTATTAGTTTGACTTATATATAACCGTTTAATATCCATATAATCAAGAAGGGATTTATCTTTAACTTCAACAAGTGAAGTCAGTTAACTTTTTTCGTTCCTACACAGATTCAAAAAACATCATGTTATATTCTTTGCAAAATGCCATGTTGATGAAATTAGTCTATATTTTGCGCTAAAATGCCCCTTTTCTCCTAAAAATATAAATATCACGAATGGGTAACAAAAAATCTCTTATAGTGCAAATAACAAGATGGTAACCAAATTAAACATATTATTAACACTTCGCAAATTAAATAGTACAAAAACTTATTCAGCTCACAGTTTTATATTTTTTCATCCTTGTTTAGCTAAAAAAGCAACATATTACTATTGCCATCACACATGACAACCACCATAAAATGTTATGCATTAAATAAGTTGATTAAGCGTTTGAGTAAACCGTATTAGGCCGAAATGAGCCGTAGTCACCACTGATAATGGCGACTACATTACAATAAATCGTTATCTTGATGATTACGTTATGGTTAAGTTAACGTATTGGTGATGATGAGACTGAACAAAATATTAACAAATATCTCAATAGTGGTTAAATATTATCCCTGCCAAATACCACATTTCCCTCTATAAATGTTTTAAATCATCGGGGATATTTTTCTTTAATATTCGCCAAAAGTCCTCTGCGGTTTTGTTTAATCGGGTATCCATACGATAAATATAAGCTTGTATTGGGATCGTTAACTCTGGCGTATCAAGGCAAACTAAGTTTTTTTCTCTTAATTCATTCTCAACAGAATAGATAGGTAACCACGCAATACCATGTCCATCCAATACCATGTTTTTAAGAAGTTCACTCATTGATGACATAAAGAGTGTTTTTGAACTAATTGCACCAAATTCACTTAAACGACGATTAACTAACCTGCCCATATAAGATGCACTTGTGTAGTTTAATAAAGGCACTTGTGGTTGATAAATATCGAATAGTGGTTTGCCAAATTCATCCGCGGCGCATATTGGGTACAATTCTGACTCAAACACATTCAAAGAAGAAAATGGTGATTGCATTAAATCCTCATCATAAAATGAAATAATAAAATCACTTTTACCTTCCCTTAAGGTGTTAACTACTTGAACAACATCAATCGCTTCTACATGGTAAACAAACTCTTCACCATAACCGGATAATGCGTGCACCAATTTCGGCAATAATGTAAGTGATAATGAATGCGCGGCTGCAATTTTAATATTAGGCAAACTCAAAACATTATGGCCAGATAATTCATTCAAATTACATTCTAGTTGTTGTAAAAGGCTGCGTGCTTGGGAGTGAAAAATTTTCCCTTCTTCAGACAGTTGTAATGGTGACGTTGTTCTATCAAATAATTCTACCCCAATTGCTTCTTCTAATGCTTTAATCCGACGGCTAAATGCAGGTTGAGAAATATTTCTTTGTTCCGCAGCATGGGAAAAATGCCGACAAGATTCCAGTGTTAAAAAGTCATATAGCCACTTTGTTTCTATATTTTTCATGTTATTAAGCCTTAAGTGGACTCGCGGTTAAATATAAAATAGTAAAGATATTTTTATTGATATTTAACGTTAATTGTTAGTTAAATTATAAAGAGAACATTGTAGATTCATTATTTGTATTATGCATAAGGTTAACGTTTAAAACATTAATAAAAATCAAAATCCAAACCTATTTATTTTAAATATCACCGCAAAGCCTATCCTACACTGCCCTCCCCTAAAAATTGAATAAAAAATTTAATTTTAGAATCATATTTCTAATGCATGTCTTGCATCATACCATACTTACTTGCATTTCTCTTTCTAGATAACCCCTGATAAATATTATTTATAAATTAATTCAGTTTAAAAAAGTTAATAAATTAAATATTAACTTCCATCTTAAATAACGATGCATTTTATTTTCCTTAATCCAAATAAATTAGGGTAACAAGATCACAAAAATAGGAAACATAATGATGAAAGGTTTAATTGGTGTACTCGGTGGAATGGGCCCAGCTGCAACTGTCGATTTATTTAATAAGTTTGTAACTTATACCGTCGCAAATAAAGATCAAGAGCATATTCCGTTAATCATATCATCCATCCCTGACATTCCAGATAGGACGGAAGCTCTGTTAAACCATGGCAAATCCCCACTGCCATTAATGACAGATTATTTAAAAAAGCTGGAGAATGCTGGTGCAGAATGTATTGTAATCCCCTGCAATACAGCACATTTTTGGTTTAACGAACTTAAAGAAGCTTGTCATGTCGATATACTCAATATTGTTGAAACAACAATGAACGAAGTTCTCGCTACCAAGAAAAAGAATATAGGTCTACTTGCAACAAATGCCACCATGTCCATGGGTTTGTATCAAAAAAATATAGAAAGCAAGCATCTTAATTGCATTACTCCAGATAAAGCTAGCCAAGAACAAGTAATGAAAAGTATCTATTTATTAAAATCAGGAAATAAAAAAATGGCTGAAAGGATCATGAAAGAGCAAGCTAATTTATTATTTCAAAAAGGGGCTGAGGTTATTGTTTTAGGTTGCACAGAAGTGCCAGTCATTCTTGAAAATGAAACAAGAGAATATCCCGATAAATATATCGACTCAACTAGCTCATTAGTGAGAGCAAGTATCCATTGGTATGAAAATAGAATGGATAAACAAAATTTAATAATAAACAAAAACGGATAAAGAAATCTAAGAATTATATTAATTAACAAATTTAACTATTCACTATTACTAATGATAATATATTGTCTATTGGAGACTACTATGGTTTGGCTAGAGATCATTGTCGTATTAGGTGCAATTTTCTTCGGTATTCGCATGGGCGGAATTGGTATTGGCTTATGCGGTGGATTAGGACTCGCTATATTAACAATTGGATTTGGTTTACCAATAGGTTCCCCACCCGTCGATGTTATTTTAATTATTATGACTGTCGTCGTTGCCGCTTCCGCACTACAAGCCGCAGGTGGTATGGATTATTTAGTCCGTATGGCCAGTAAATTTATGCGTAAAAATCCTAAATACCTGAATATTATAGCGCCCATAACAACTTGGGTTATGACTATCATGGCAGGTACAGGTTTCATTGTGTTTTCTATGCTACCTGTCATTGCTGAGATTGCAAAAGATTCAGGGATCCGCCCATCACGACCATTAGCAGGTTCAGTTGTGGCTTCGCAAATTGCGATATCAGGGTCGCCAATTAGTGCTGCGATGGCGGCCATGTTGACCATCATGGAAGCAAATGGCGTCACTTTTCTGGTTGTTATGGCCGTTTGTTTACCTGCATCATTTGTTGCAGCAATGGTTGCTGCCTTTATTGCATCACGCCAAGGCTGTGAACTTGAAGATGATGACGTTTATTTAGAGCGCTTGCAACAAGGCCTGGTCAGTAAATATGAAGATAAAAAAGGAGAAAGCACACCAAGAGAGAAATTTTCAGTTGTCCTGTTCATCATCGCCACTATAGCGATTGTCATACTCGCCGCGTTCCCACAATTACGCCCAGGTTTTGATATCGGTAAAACAATGGGAACACGTGATATCATTATCATTTGTATGTTAAGCGCAGCATGTTTAATGGTTGTATTCTGTAAAACATCACCAAATTCTATTGTTCTCGCACCAACTTTCAGTTCAGGTATGAGTTCCCTTGCGGTTATTCTCGGTATTGTGACATTAGGTACCACTTTTGTTGATGCACATATGGACCAAATAAAAGATATCGCTGGAGGCGTTTTATCAGCCTATCCGATTTTGCTGTCTTTAGTTCTGTTTTGTACCTGTGCACTGCTTTATTCGCAAGGAGCAACAACACCATTAATTATTCCACTCGCTATCGCATTAGATGTACCAACATGGGCAATTTTGGCCTCATTTGTCGCCGTCACCGGGGTATTTGTTCTACCAACCTATCCAACCTCGTTAGCGGCCATCGAGTTTGACTCAACAGGCTCTACACGAGTAGGAAAATACATTCTTAATCATCCATTTATGCTACCAGGATTAGGCGGTATTATCGCTGGGGTCGCCTTTGGATTTATTATCGCACCTTTGATTGTTTAAGATGCCAATAATTATTTAAAGCAATAATATGCCTCTTGATTATACGTATTGATCAAGAGGCTGTTGCATTTTAGTAAAGCCACAAAGCTTCTAGTTATTAATACAATAACCCATTAGTTGAAATACTTAACTTTAAGCATAATTAAATATGCAGAAATATTAGTGTATAACTTTGCATTACAGTCACTTTCATGTTTCGACAAATTTGTTTTAAGAACGCCATTAACAAATTTCCATATTTAGTCACTCAATATACTAATTAAACTCATAGATATTGATAACATTCAATTAACCTTACCTTATAAACAATATATAGGAAGAAAAACAGAAATGACATTGCGCTAGGAATAAACGCAAATACATAACAACCAATTGATTTATAAAGTATATATTGATTAATAAATTAATCGTTAAGATCAAAAAGGATTAAGAGCCAATAAATCAACTATCTTATTATCAATGTAAAAATGTATTGATAACAACGCGAAACTAAAATAGACATGCTGAATGGAGTCAGCTTTGAGTTTTTATGATTTAGATCACATTAATTCACGTAAATAATGTTAATCTGTATGCAACTGATAAGTTGAGTTGATTTACAAAAAGTGTGGTTTTTATTATTGATTTAAAAGCTTTTTAAGCCAATTAGCGAGTAAATAACAAAAGTATAATAAAAAATATAATCTATAATAAACTTTTATGTTTTTTATCAATCGTTATTCATTTTGCATGCACTGCTCATTGGCTTAAAAAGTTTAACATTTATCAGGAGTAATCTCTATGTCAGTAACTAATGTTACCGAACTCAATGACCTCGTTGCTCGTGTCAAAAAAGCTCAGCGTGAATTCGCTAACTTCTCTCAAGAAAAGGTTGACCGCATTTTCCGTGCTGCTGCTCTTGCTGCTGCCGATGCGCGTATTCCTTTAGCTAAACTTGCAGTTGAAGAATCTGGTATGGGTATTGTTGAAGATAAAGTGATTAAAAACCATTTTGCTTCTGAGTATATTTATAATGCCTATAAAGATGAAAAAACTTGTGGTGTGCTTTCTGAAGATCCCGCTTTTGGCACAATGACCATTGCAGAGCCAATTGGTATCATTTGTGGTATTGTTCCGACAACTAACCCAACTTCCACTGCGATTTTTAAATCATTAATCAGTTTAAAAACACGTAACGCAATTATTTTCTCTCCTCACCCACGCGCTAAAGATGCGACAAATAAAGCCGCAGAAATCGTTTTGAATGCAGCGGTTAAAGCTGGGGCACCAAAAGACATTATTGGCTGGATTGATGCACCTTCTGTCGAGTTATCTAACGCATTAATGCACCACGATGATATCAATCTGATTTTAGCCACCGGCGGTCCTGGTATGGTTAAAGCAGCATACAGCTCAGGTAAGCCTGCGATTGGTGTTGGTGCAGGTAATACGCCAGTTGTTATTGATGAAACCGCCGATATTAAACGTGCAGTAGCTTCTATATTAATGTCAAAAACATTTGATAACGGGGTTATTTGTGCATCTGAGCAATCCGTTGTTGTTGTTGATGAAATTTATAACCAAGTCCGTGATCGTTTTGCAAGCCATGGCGGCTATCTCCTACAAGGCAAAGAGTTAAAAGCTGTTCAAGACATTATTTTGAAGAACGGCAATCTTAATGCTGCGATTGTTGGTCAACCTGCTTATAAAATTGCTGAAATGGCTGGCATTACTGTTCCTGAATCAACAAAAATCCTGATTGGTGAAGTTAAAAACATTGATGATTCAGAGCCGTTTGCTCATGAAAAACTGTCACCACTACTTGCAATGTACCGCGCTAAAAACTTTGAAGATGCAGTTGAAAAAGCAGAATTACTTGTCGAATTAGGTGGTATCGGACATACATCTTGTCTATATACAGATCAAGATAATCAAGGTGAACGCATTAAATACTTCGGCGAGAAGATGAAAACAGCGCGTATCTTGATTAACACGCCTGCATCACAAGGTGGGATTGGTGATTTATACAACTTTAAACTCTCTCCTTCATTAACCCTTGGTTGTGGTTCTTGGGGTGGTAACTCAATTTCAGAGAACGTTGGACCAAAACACCTGATCAACACTAAAACTGTGGCGAAAAGAGCTGAAAATATGTTATGGCATAAACTTCCTAACTCAATCTATTTCCGCCGTGGTTGCTTGCCAATCGCTCTGGAAGAAATAGCAACTGATGGTGCAAAACGCGCATTTATCGTCACTGATGGTTATTTATTTAATAATGGCTATGTTGACGATGTCGTCAGTGTTTTGAAAAAACATAACATTGAAACAGATGTATTCTTTGAAGTTGAAGCAGATCCTACCTTATCTGTTGTGCGTAAAGGTGCCGCTCAAATGAACGCGTTCAAACCTGATGTCATTATTGCATTAGGTGGTGGCTCCCCAATGGATGCTGCGAAAATTATGTGGGTTATGTATGAGCACCCAGAAACGCATTTTGAAGAACTGGCTTTACGCTTTATGGATATCCGTAAACGTATTCACCGCTTCCCTAAAATGGGTGTAAAAGCAAAAATGGTTGCGATTACAACAACTTCAGGTACTGGTTCGGAAGTCACACCATTTGCGGTGGTAACAGATGATCAAACAGGTCAAAAATATCCTCTGGCAGATTATGCATTAACACCAAATATGGCTATCGTTGATGCAAACCTTGTAATGAATATGCCAAAATCATTAACGGCTTTTGGTGGCTTAGATGCAGTGACTCATGCTTTAGAAGCATATGTCTCCGTTTTAGCTAACGAATATTCGGATGGACAAGCTTTACAAGCGCTAAGCTTGCTTAAAGATTACCTACCCGCTAGCTATCATGAAGGTGCAAAAAACCCTGTTGCAAGAGAACGCGTGCATAATGCAGCAACAATTGCTGGTATCGCTTTTGCAAACGCCTTCTTGGGTGTATGTCACTCAATGGCGCATAAACTGGGTTCGGAATTCCACATTCCGCATGGTTTGGCAAATGCCCTGCTCATTTGTAATGTTATCCGTTACAATGCAACTGACAACCCAACTAAACAAACTGCATTTAGCCAGTATGATCGCCCACAAGCTCGTCGCCGTTATGCGGAAGTCGCCGATCATTTAGGTCTAACTAAAGCCACTGATCGCACTGATACTAAAATTGAAAAACTGTTAACTTGGCTTGATGAAATTAAAGCGGATTTAGGTATTCCAAAATCAATTCGTGAAACGGGTGTGCCGGAAGCTGATTTCTTAGCTCGTGTTGATAAGCTTTCTGAAGATGCGTTTGATGACCAATGTACTGGAGCAAACCCACGTTACCCATTAATTTCTGAATTAAAACAACTGTTACTTGATTCTTATTATGGCCGTGAATATTCAGAAGAAGCTATCACAGTAGAAGCACCTACCACAGAAAAGAAAAAGATCGCTAAAAAATAATTAGTTAATACTTAATGTACAAAAGGCACTGTTTTAAACAGTGCCTTTTTATTTGCCAATCTTATCTCAAATACATGAGTATCTTTTAAGCATTATTTGAATATAAAAGATAATAGAGGACGTTTAGTCAACCTACACAATATTTAATTGAGTTCTTACAAATAAATTTAGTCAATACTTTTATCACAAAGATATCCCTAACATATATTGGATACCACAAATAAGACTCTTTAACCTGTGTTCGACTGTTTATAAACATGTAAATAATTAACATATTTATAAATTATTAAAATCTAACAACACAAGATGTGTATATAAATTGTATTATTTACATATCACATTGTTCACATTTACAACAAAAGTCTCATTTAAAGTTGATAGGCTCTTTAGGTATAATTCCCTTGCGCATTAACTTAGCTTTCTCAATAGATTCCGTGTAATGTTTACGACAAACAGAAATATACTTCTCATTACCGCCTATATCGACCTGTGCACCCTCATACATTGGAATACCATCACTACCTACTCTTAATACTTTATTTGCTTTACGACCACAATAACAAACTGTTTTTAACTCGACTAATTTGTCTGCCCAAGCTAATAAATATTGACTACCTGCAAATAGCTCACCAGAAAAATCCGTTCTCAACCCATAACATAAAACCGGAATATCACAGTTATCGACAATATCGCATAATTGTTCAACTTGCTGTTTTGTTAAAAATTGACATTCATCAATCAATACACAATGCACCTTTTGTTGATTATTTTCCTTTTTTATAATTTCAGCCATATTGGTTAAAGGAGTAAATAAAAGTGCCTCTGCGGATAACCCGATGCGAGATGAAACTTTACCTTTAGCAAAACGATTATCTATTTCAGCAGTGAAAATCAAAGTTTTCATTCCTCTTTCATTATAGTTATAAGAAGACTGTAACAATGAGGTTGATTTTCCTGCATTCATGGCAGAATAGTAAAAATATAGCTGAGCCATCAGCTTGTTCCCCTAAATTAATAACTATGACAACTTTATCATAAAATATGTGACAAATTTAACAGCAATCAAACTGTTTACAGAGAGTTAGCATTAACCTTCTCTCTATCAATCTAATTTAGTTTACACTAATATTGTTTACTTTACTTGTTCATACTATGAGTAAATTAACAAAGTATTACGAGTCTAATATGACATTGCTATTTGGTATGTAATGGGTAATTTGCTGTATCGAAAAAAGATTTTTTTGATTAGATAACATTATTTAACTTATCATCATGACTAATAAGACAACAAAAAAGCATCTCTTACATAGCTAATTATAAACTATAAAAATGTTAGTCTAATTGTACCTAATGTTTCATTTGTTTGGTTATTGAGAATATCGATATATATATATCAGTAGAAATTAATCTTTCTTTTGCAAAAAAATTGCATTTGATAAAGATAACTTTTAAACTAATAGTGTAAATTAGCTATTGCAGAAAATAAAATAGCATTCTATTATTAGACCACACAGGCCAACAATTAAATTTGAGACCAGGAAAATGAGCGAATCTTTAAAAGCATTAAATAACATCCGTACTCTTCGTGCTCAAGCGAGAGAACTTTCTTTAGAATCATTGGAAGAAATGCTAGAGAAATTAACTGTCGTTGTTGACGAGCGTCGTGAAGAAGAAAGTCAAGCACGTGCAGAAATAGAAGAACGTAACCGTAAATTGGAAAAAGTTCGTGAAATGATCCTTGAACAAGGTGTTGATTTAAACGAACTGATGCAAACAATGGATTCTGGTAAAAGTGCTAGCACCCGTGCTAAGCGCGCTGCACGCCCAGCTAAATATAAATATGTTGATGAAAATGGCGAAACTAAAACTTGGACAGGCCAAGGCCGTACTCCAGCAGTAATCAAAGTCGCTATTGAAGAACAAGGTAAATCTTTAGATGATTTCTTAATCTAAGATAAATTACTTTATAAAAAAGCGCCCTTTATTGGGCGTTTTTTCTTTGTATTTCAGTATTATTATTGATTCCGATATAATAATACTTATAGTAAATTTAATAATATATACTTAATAAATAACCACCCCAAAGCTATTTTTTCTAAACTCACAATTCAAATTTGTTATACCTATCACCAAATCTTCAACGGCTTGTTTAAATTTTTTTTCAATTTAAAGTAAAGTTATGTAATCCTGATCCGTCATTTTATTAAATATGAGTTGAAGTTTACCTTAAAAAATACTTTTGCCTATTTCCTGAAAGATAACAAAGCAAAATAATAAGTCAAACTACCTGATACAAAGATAACTTAACAAAAAAAGCTAAACATTTTTGTTTAGCTTTTAATGACAATCATTATGGGATTTACTTAATTCAAAGAACCCGCATCATTAATTTTACTGGCAATATCTTTGATCCACAGAGTAAAATCTTCACCTAATGAATCATGTTGTAAACCATATTCAACAAATGCTTTCATATATCCTAGCTTATTACCGCAATCATGGCTTTTGCCACGTAAATGATAAGCTTCTACAGATTCATTATTTTCCATCATTATTGCGATAGCGTCAGTTAATTGGATTTCATCACCTGCGCCTGGTGCTGTTTTCGCTAACGCTCCCCAAATCTTATCTGATAACACATAACGACCAACTATAGAAAGATTTGATGGTGCATCTTCTTTCTTAGGCTTCTCGACCATTCTAATAATTGGTTTACTATCACCCGGTAACAATGTATCGCCATTACAATCAACAATACCGTAATTAGAAACTTCATCTTCAGGAACCGGCTCAACTAATATTTGACTTGCACCCGTTTCTTCAAAATGATCAAGCATTTCACTCAAGTTAAATTTTGTCAGGTCTGTACTATAACGATCTAAAATGACATCTGGCAGTATAACGGCGAAAGGCTCATCCCCAACTAATGGCTTAGCACAAAGAATCGCATGCCCTAAACCTTTAGCAATGCCTTGACGCGTTTGCATGATAGTCACATGACTTGGACAAATAGATTGTACTTCATCCAGTAATTGACGTTTAACACGAGCTTCTAAAATCGCTTCAAGCTCAAAACTTGTATCAAAGTGGTTTTCAATCGAGTTCTTTGATGAGTGAGTGACTAATACAATCTCATTTATTCCTGCTGCAATACATTCATTAACAACGTATTGAATAAGAGGCTTATCAACAAGTGGTAACATCTCTTTAGGAATAGCTTTAGTTGCAGGAAGCATACGCGTTCCGAGACCAGCGACTGGGATTACCGCTTTACGTACTTTTCTATTTGTCTTATTAGCCATGGGATCCAACATTCTCCTAAACACCCTTTCTATACAGGGACAGAAAAAACTTAATAAAAAATTTAGTGGCGGGAAGTATAACAGGAATAATTTGCGGTTAAACAGAGTAAAATCTTAAATACGTTTAATTGTTCTTTTATTAACTAATTTCATAAAAATTAGTCATCTGGCTTAAACATAAGTTTAATATTTTGGTGATGATTCCAAATATGACAGGACCAAAATGCCCCTTGAATACTAAGGTAATTGACAGGTTGATTCTTTAATGTTCCTAAAGGAATACTTTTTGCTAAATGATATTGTTCATTCTCAGTAGAGATTTCAGCTTCTAGCCCTGCACTGGCTAACATAATAGTTTTATTATGAGTATTGAAATAGCCCAGTAATAACGGAAATTGTCCTGTGAACCCAGAATCCTCTAACAAATAATTTATTTGGTTAATGATATTATCAATTTTTGGTAACTGTTTATCCGGAAAATTAACGGCATTTTTTAATAAATCGTTAAATACAACTCTGATCAAAAAAGCCGCCATAGTGCCTTCTTCATAAGAACGCGCAATATCAATACAGTAAAAACCGATTTGCGTATCCGATATGGGAGCAACATCAAGAATAAGCCCAAGTTTATTTATTTCATTTAATTGGCGATAATTAATCCGATAGCCATTAATCACCTGATTAACATCTGGCTGCAATTGTTTCAATATCGCGGCAATATTTTGTTTTTTATCACTGAGTAGAGAAGAAATAGGTTGCTTATCTGAATATATCAATTTTTCATCAGTAAAATATTCAGGATAAAGGTTAGACTTAATTGCATATTTAAGTTCGTTTAAATCTTTTATTGGCTTCAATAATATATCTTTAGCACCTAACCTTAACATCCGATCAAACTGACTAAAATCTGTAGTCGCTGAAACAACAATAACAGGTATTTGAATATTTTTCGCAACTAACTGTGCCATAAAACTTTCACCATTCATGACAGGCATATTCAAATCACACAAAATGATATCGGGCTGGAGATCTTGATGGATAAGTTGTTCTATTGCAATTTTTCCATTATCCGCCACAAATACATGCATTCCCTGTATGGTTAAGTACTCTTCTAGCATTGAACGATAGATTTTTTCATCTTCTACAATGAGTATCTTTTTATTTTTCATCATTAACCTACTTATAACAATAGATTGTTATTTACTATCAAAATTATTATTGGTATGACAAAATCATTTAACTTTCATTTTTAAAGTATAGTTATTTTTGTACTTTATACTTATTTTTATAGAGAAAAAGATGGAACAATATCTCGCTGACTCTTGTTTTTGTGGTAATAACCTACCCTTCAATGAATGCTGCAAACCCTATCACGATGGCAATATGATACCAGAGACGCCAGAGCAATTAATGCGCTCACGCTACAGTGCTTATGTAACCCAAAATGTCGATTACCTTATTGCAACTTGGCATCCTGATTGCCATGCCGAAGATTGGCGAAAAGATATCTTAAACAGCTTTAAAGATACTAAGTGGATAGCTTTGCGTATTATTAGTTCTTCTTATGCTAAAAATGAAGCGCAAGGCTATGTCGAATTTTCGGCTTGCTTTATTGATGAAAAAGCTGATCATAAACGGCTTATTCACGAACGTTCACGTTTTCTTCGTCAAGAAAAGCGTTGGTATTATATTGATGGTATCACGCCTAAAACAGGTCGAAATGATCCATGCCCTTGTGGTTCAGGAAAGAAATTCAAAAAATGCTGTGATAATAGCTAACATGTATTTTTTCCTGCTATAAATAATTACCCAATTGTCGTTAACCTATTTTATAGGCTTTTGCTAGTTAAGGATTAGACAGCTCCATGCAACAAAAAAATGTACAGAAAAAAATATTGCGCACAATCTGCCCTGATGCAAAAGGGTTAATCGCAAAAATTACAAACATTTGTTACAAACACCAATTAAACATTGTTCAAAACAATGAGTTTGTTGATCATCATACTGGTCGATTCTTTATGAGAACCGAGCTTGAAGGTATTTTTAATGATGAAACACTTCTTGCTGATTTAGATGATGCTTTACCAGCAGGTTCTAAGCGTGAATTAAATTCATCTGGTCGCCGTCGTATTGTCGTTTTAGTCACCAAAGAAGCACATTGTTTAGGTGATCTATTAATGAAAAGTGCATTCGATGGTTTAGATGTTGAAATTGCCGCAGTCATAGGCAACCATGACACATTAAAAAATCTCGTGGAGCAATTTGGAATTCCTTTTCATCATATCAGCCACGAAGGTTTAACGCGTGAACAGCATGATGCAAAATTGACAGCTCAAATTGATCAATATCAGCCTGATTATGTCGTCCTAGCAAAATATATGCGTGTACTTACACCAGCTTTTGTTCAGCACTATCCAAACCAGATTATCAACATTCACCATTCATTTCTTCCTGCATTCATTGGTGCAAGGCCTTATCATCAAGCCTATGAACGCGGCGTAAAAATCATTGGTGCAACAGCTCACTTTGTGAATGATAATCTAGATGAAGGTCCAATCATTACACAAAATGTCATTAACGTAGATCACACCTTCACCGCAGATGACATGATGCGCGCGGGTCGAGATGTCGAAAAAAATGTATTAAGCCACGCACTTTACTGGGTTTTAGCACAACGTGTTTTTGTTTATGGTAATCGTACTATTATTTTATAACAGTCAAATTTGCTGATTAATCATACGCTAAGCACAAAAAACAGCATTTAACTCATTTTTAAAAATTAATACTTTACAGCGGCGCTTCATTTGATATGATGCCGCCCGCTGATAAAGAACACAGCAATTAAAAATCTGGTGGGATACCCAAGCGGCCAAAGGGAGCAGACTGTAAATCTGCCGTCACAGACTTCGAAGGTTCGAATCCTTCTCCCACCACCATCTTTGTTTCACTTATAGACAAACCTCACCAATTCCCATCGTATCTATCACGTCAGTAAATCTATTCAATACGCTAGAATGTGCTTTTGATTTGTATATATAGCAATAGCAATTATCTATTATTGAATTTAACGGAATATAATTGAGTGAATTGTCACCTAATTCGTGTTCGAAACTTGAGTCAATAATCCCAATAAAATCACCTAGTTGAAGAAAACTATGGCAATTACCAATGTTTCCCATTTGGCGTATACTAACTTTGTTCCCTTCTAACTCAACTTTATTTAATAATTCAGCCATTAAATCACTTTTATAAAATGCAGGATCACACAGCCAAGTACAGCTTCTCAGTAACTCCATCATATTATTATGATATTTTTCATAAAGTTCAGTACGGCAATAGATCCCCAATGGTGCTTTTTCTATCTTCCTTTGCAAAGAAAATCGTTCACTAATTACGGGTTGTGAACTTAGAATTATTGTATTGCCATCATAATCAATAATTTCATCAACCTCTTCATAGTTAAATCTTAATATATTAATTTGAACATTATTTTTATTAGCAGCTTGATAAAGATTAATTAATAACCGTTCTTTTCCCCAATCATAATAAATATTAGCTTCGTTTATAATATATCCTGTAAAGTGTTTTTTGGTTATTTCCTTCTCCTGTAAATAAAGATCTCTTAGGTCATTATATAAATCCAGGCCATCTTTCGTTAATGTCATCCCAAACTTTTCTCGTTTAAATAATCTCTTACCTAGACTGGTTTCAAAATCCTTTATCGACTTCGCTATTGGAGGCGTTGTACGGTTCATCACCCTTGCAGCTTTACTCAACGAACCATTTTCAACAACTGCCATAAATGCTTCTAATTTTCTTGAAAAGAACATATCTATGACCCTATTTTATTTATTAAAATTTATATTGAAATCGAATTATTTATTACAAAACAATGCATTAGATAACCTTCATCCAATATAGCCCATAAGAAATTTAATTAATTTTTTCATTGAATGATTAATAACATTTCATAAAAGTATTTTTATAATTTCCGACATAGCAAAGCAATATATTATACTGTTTGTTTTAATTATTTTTTATTCCCCCACTATTAAATCACATTAAATATAAATCACCAATTGCAAATCAATGAATATATTTTTTATTAATTACATAATCATTACCATCATTTAAATACCAAAGAAAAACACGACTATAATAAATATAAAACTATCGCTTTATAATAATTCAAACTATATTTAAATAGTTATTTAATAGTTACAGTTTAGCTATCATCTGCTAAAATCGAACATGACTT
Organism: Providencia sneebia DSM 19967; assembly: GCF_000314895.2. Classification (GTDB taxonomy): domain Bacteria; phylum Pseudomonadota; class Gammaproteobacteria; order Enterobacterales; family Enterobacteriaceae; genus Providencia; species Providencia sneebia. Next base: position 2,374,156 of record NZ_CM001773.1, read on the forward strand.
AACAAATTTTAACGGATGATAAAAACATGAAGTTTATCTCTTTCAATATTAATGGGCTACGTGCTCGACCTCATCAATTATCAGCGATTATTGATAAGCACCAACCCGAGGTGATAGGGCTACAGGAAACGAAAGTTCATGATGATATGTTTCCTTATGATGAAGTTAGCAAACTTGGCTATCATGTGTTTTATCATGGACAAAAAGCACACTACGGCGTAGCGTTACTGACCAAAAATAAACCTGTTGCTGTACGTAAAGGTTTTTCGACTGATGAAGATGATGCACAACGTCGTATTATCATGGCTGACATTGAAACAAATAATGGTTTATTAACAGTTGTGAATGGTTACTTTCCTCAAGGTGAAAGTCGTGATCATCCAACAAAATTTCCAGCTAAAGAGAAGTTTTACCAAGACTTACAAAATTATATTACATCAACTCAATCTGCTGAATCACAGTTGCTGATTATGGGTGATATGAATATTAGCCCTACTGATCTTGATATTGGTATCGGTGATGTCAACCGTAAACGCTGGTTGAAATCAGGGAAATGCTCATTCTTACCTGAAGAAAGAGAGTGGATGGAAAAGCTACTGAATTGGGGCCTTGTTGACACATACCGTGAAATGCATCCAGATGTCTCAGATTGTTACTCATGGTTTGATTATCGTTCAAAAGGATTTGATGACAACCGTGGTTTACGCATCGATTTGCTTTTAGCATCAAAAAAACTTTCACAGCACTGTTTAGCGACTGGGATTGATTATGATATTAGATCAATGGAAAAACCGTCTGATCATGCCCCTGTCTGGGCTGAGTTTGATTTAACTAAACCATAATTAAATCAGCATTCTCAATTTGCAGAATATCTGAAGAGATTGTGACATCTCTTCAGATTATAAATACACATTAATTATATAATTAAAAAATATTTCTGAAAGAATACAGCAAAATGTATTCACATTATTCATCACTTTTTTTTGACTTTTTTGCTGACTTTTTGTTGCCTTTTCCCCTTGTGACGGGCGGAAGCTCTCTAAATGCACGTAGATTAGTAAATTGCCTTGCTTGCTGGATCAGATGAATAAGTGTGTTACTTAATGGCAGCATAAAATCATCATAACGAGCCTGTTTTTCGCTTATTTTAGTGAGAACAGATTCCCAATGTGCCGTCATATCTGGCAATGTTGCCATTTCAGGTAGGACATGAATAAGTGCTCTCCCCGCAGGCGATGAATGAATATAACGCCCTTTTTTGAATAAGAATTGACGTTTAAATAATAAATCAATAATACCCGCTCGAGTTGCTTCTGTTCCTAAACCATCGGTTTCTCGCAATACTTTTTTTAATGCTTTATCTTGCACAAAACGGGCAATACCTGTCATTGCGGATAATAGTGTTGCATCAGTAAATGGCCTTGGTGGTTGTGTCTGTTTTGCGACAACTTCGCCTTTTTCACACAATAATTCATCACCTTTTGCCACGACAGGCAGAGGTGTACCATCATTTTCAGCATCTCGCTCTTTCGCACCTAAAACTGCTCTCCAGCCTGATTCAGCCAAAAAACGCGCTTTAGCAATAAATTTACCTTTAGCTATTTCTAGCTCAATCGTACATTTGCGATAAATCGCATCTGGCATGAATTGAATGATATATTGACGCGCAATGAGTTGATAAATATTCGATTCATTTTCAGTTAGCTTTACAGACGCTGTTTTCGCAGTCGGAATAATTGCGTGGTGAACGTCAACTTTTTTATCATCCCAACAGCGATTCTTTTTATCTAATTCAGATAATTCAAATTCCGTCAAATCTGGCTGATGTATTGCTATGGCATTAAGTACTGCATGACGCCCGGCAAAATGCTCACTTGGCAAATAACGGCTATCAGAACGCGGATAGGTGATTAATTTATGTGTTTCATACAAACGTTGGCAAATATCAAGCACTTCTTGCGCACTTAAACCGTACTTTCTTGCCGCTTCAATTTGTAATGCTGAAAGTGAAAATGGCAAAGGTGCTGTTTCTGACTCACGTTTATCTTGATACTGCGTCACTAATGCCGGTTGGCCTGTGATGCGTGCAACAACATGTTCAGCTAAAGGTCGATGAAATAACCGCCCTTCTTCATCCTGAAAATCAATACACGATTCGCTCGGTTGCCAAAGAGCTACAAATCGTTCATCTTGTGGTGTGACAATATGAGCGCGAACTTCAAAGTAATCTTTAGGGATAAAGTTTTCGATATCTTCATCGCGGCGTACCACTAAACCCAGTACTGGCGTTTGCACTCGCCCAACAGAAAGTACACCTTGATAACCACCTCGTTGACCAAGTAAAGTATAAGCTCGAGTCATGTTAATGCCATAAAGCCAATCCGCACGGGCGCGTGCTAAAGCAGAAACACATAAAGGAATAAATTCTCGGTTTTCTCGCAATCGCTCTATGGCTCTTTCAACTGCTTGCGGGTTGAGGTCATTGATCAAACAACGTTTCACTTGCTTTCGTTTTTCGCCCGCAAGATTAAGATAGTCAAGAACCTCATCCACTAACAATTGGCCTTCTCTATCCGGGTCACCAGCATGAACAACTTCAGTGGCTTGTTTGAGAAGAGTACCAATCGCTTTTAGTTGTTTGGTTACTGCGGACCGCGGTTTCAGTAGCCATTTTTCAGGAATAATGGGAAGATCTTGTAAATTCCAACGCGCATACCGAGTATCATAAGCATCTGGCTCTGCTTGCTCTAATAAATGCCCGATACACCACGTGACCACTTGACCATCACCACATTGGATAAAACCATCACCTCGTTTATGAGGCTTTGGAAGAACATCCGCTATTGCCCTTGCTAAACTGGGCTTTTCCGCAATAAACAAACGCATGAATTAATCTATCACTTCAATTAAAGGAATATTATCCTGTTGGGGGAATAATTTGCCGATAGACTGTAACAAAACACCTTGTTGTTGTGCAATTTCTTTAATCTTAGACACTTCATCAGGTTCAATTGCGATTAATAATCCACCCGATGTTTGCGGATCACATAACAATTTACGTTGAATATCCGTCATAGGTCCAATTAAATGCCCATAACTATCAAAATTACGCTGTGTTCCACCCGGCACACAACCTGCTTCAATGTAACGTTCAACATCAGCTAATTTAGGCACTTGATTAAAATGAATTTGCGCACGAACGCTTGAACCTTCGCAAATTTCGCTTAAATGGCCCAGCAAGCCGAAGCCGGTTACATCCGTCATTGCGGTAACACCATTTAATGGTGCTACCACTGCGCCAAATTTATTCATTTGGCACATGGTTTGAGTTGCAAGATGTTGATGTTCTATATCAAGAACACCTTTTTTCTCAGCCGTTGTTAATACGCCAATACCAAGTGGTTTTGTTAAAAACAGTTCACTTCCTGCTGTAGCAGCACTATTTTTCTTCACAAACTCCGTATTCACCACACCAGTTACGGCCAAACCAAAAATGGGTTCCGGAGCATCAATGGAATGTCCACCCGCTAATGATATTCCAGCGTCAGCACAGGCTGCGCGCCCACCTTCAATCACTTCACGCGCAATTTCAGGCGCTAATTTAGCAATCGGCCAACCTAAAATAGCAATAGCCATGATGGGCTTTCCACCCATCGCGAAAATATCACTAATTGCATTTGTTGCAGCAATACGACCAAATTCATAAGGAGAATCAACGATTGGCATAAAGAAATCAGTTGTACTAATGATGCCGATTCCGTTACCTAAATCATATACCGCAGCATCATCTTTAGTTTCATTACCCACTAATAAGTGAGGATCATGAAATTTAGCTTGTTCAGAATGAAGAATTTGCTCTAATACTTTTGGCGCGATTTTACAACCACAACCCGCACCATGGCTATATTGGGTAAGTCTAATCTTTTCCATTATTCATAACCTTTTAAAAATGAGAGACAAAATCTTGCATATCTGGCAGCTGTACTTTTGCTGGCGCTTTTAAAGATGCGGTTCCAAGATAAAGGAAGCCAACAATATGATCTTTTGGCCCACAACCTAAACCTTCACGTACAATAGGATCTTCAGTCCAAGAACCTGAACGCCAAATACCGCTAAAACCTTGTGCTACTGCGGCCATCTGCATTGCCTGAACAGTACAACCAGCTGCAACAATTTGCTCCCATTCTGGGACTTTCGGATTATCTTGAGTCCTTGCAATCACTGTAATGATTAGTGGTGCACGAAAAGGCGCATTCTTTGCCTTTTCTTCAACTTCAGCGCCTAGCTTGCCAACCTTAGCTGCTTTTTCAAGTAACTGGCTAAAACGCGTCAAGCCTTCATCTTTCATCACAATAAAATGCCATGGACGTAATGCGCCGTGATCTGGTGCGCGCATTCCTGCAGCAAGGATATTTTGTAATTCCTCACCTTCTGGAGCAGGTGTTGTTAGCCGTGAAGCTGAACGGCGGTTCAATAAAAGTGTTAAAGCATCCATATTCATCTCCAATTCAGGGTAAACTGATATTATCGTCATTCATACAAACAATCATTATTGTGCTAAATAATGATTACATACCGGATAACACTTTACAGTATGTAAATCACTCAGTATTTTTTGCTGAATAAATTCACGAATAATAGATTAATTGTTTGAATTATATCATTTGTAAGTGTTGAAAAATATAATCAGAGTATTGTACAACGCTCTCGGTCGCTTTGTTATGAATAAAAAGGTCATTGATAAGCAGACAACTGTTTTTATTTCATTAAGATAAGGGCGCAATTCATACGTTGGAGAAATTATGCACAAATTATGGGAGATCATCGCCAAAGTATTTAAGTTTAGTTGGCGAGTATTAAATTTTATTAGGGAATTGGTTTTTAACGTTATTTTCCTTGTCTTATGTTTTTTAGTGATTGGCCTAATCTCTTTATATCAATCCGACTCAAAACCTGACCCAAAATATTTCGGCGCACTGTATGTTGATCTACAAGGTGTCGTTGTCGATCAAGTTTCCATGCCTGATCCTCTAGGTCGTATGAGCAAAGAGTTCTTGGGAACACCAAATAGCCGAATGCAAGAAAACTCTCTGTTTGATATTGTGGATACGATCCGCGCGTCAACAACAGATGATCGCATTACAGGCATGGTGCTTCGTTTAGATAACCTTGTGAGTGCTGACCAGCCCTCTTTGAATTTTATCGGAAAAGCAATTACAGAGTTCAAAAAGTCAGGTAAACCTGTTTATGCCATAGGCGATGGATACAGCCAAGCGCAATACTATTTAGCAAGTTATGCAGATAATATCTATTTATCTCCACAAGGCATGGTAGGTATTCAAGGTTTTTCAACGAATACACTTTACTACAAAACTTTATTAGAAAAACTCAAAGTAAATAGTCACATTTTCCGTGTAGGAACATATAAATCTGCCGTTGAGCCTTTAATGCGCGACAATATGTCTCCGGAAGCGCGCGAAGCCAACCTTCAATGGTTAGGTTCTTTGTGGAATAGCTACCTTGACACCATTGCAACAAATCGTGGAACTAAAGCAGTGAATATATTCCCTGGTACAGATGTTCTACTCCAAAAATTACGTGCCGCGGGTGGCAATAGCGCGCAGTATGCTTTGAATCAAAAATTGGTTGATAAGATTTCTAGCCATGAACAAACAGAAGATATACTGAAAAAGCAATTTGGTTGGAATAGTACTGATAAACATTTTAATTATATCAGTATTTATGATTATTCAAGCAAGATAGCCAATACCGATGATATCGATTCCACCGGAAATATTGCGGTTATTGTGGTACAAGGTGCCATCATGGATGGCCCGCAAGCACCAGGCATTGCAAGTGGTGAATTGATAGCTAAACAGATCAGAGATGCACGCCTTAATAAGGATATCAAAGCCATTATTTTACGTGTCAACAGCCCTGGTGGCAGTGTGACTGCCTCTGATCTTATCCGCAGTGAATTAACTTCTGCACGCCAAGCGGGTAAACCGATAGTGGTTTCTATGGGTGGAATGGCAGCTTCCGGTGGTTATTGGGTTTCGACGCCAGCGGATTATATTATTGCCAGCCCGAATACCATTACAGGATCAATCGGGATCTTTGGTGTCATTAATACTTTTGAGAAATCATTAGATTCTTTAGGTGTTTATACAGATGGAGTTTCAACAACACCACTAGCTGATATGTCAATCACCAAAGGTATTAGTCCAGAATTTGCAGATATGATGCAAATCACTATCGAAAATGGCTATAAAACCTTTATTGATTTAGTGGCAAAATCTCGTCATAAAACACCTGATGAAATTGATAAAATTGCACAAGGCCGCGTATGGATTGGTAGTGATGCGAAAAAAATTGGCTTAGTTGACCAGCTCGGTGATTTTGATGATGCTATCAATAAAGTGGTGGAGCTCGCCGATCTCAAACAAGTTCAATTAGATTGGATGCAACCTGAATTATCATTGATGGATCAAGTCATATTAGAACTGAGTAGTAATGCACAAGCTATGATGCCAGATGCATTACAAGTATTTTTACCTCAATCGGTTGCAACTGATATACGTCAACAAGCTCAATTTTTCTTGAACATGAATGACCCACAAAACCGCTACGCATTTTGCATAAATTGCGCCGAGATTAATTAATCAGATTATCCCTCCTTTAAACCTTTAAAGGGGGGATCTAATCTAAACAAAGGTCAGCATATTTTTCCTATTAATGATTAGCTAAAATAGGTTCGAAAACCTTAAATCCTAAACCGCATTCGGGTAGATAAATGCAAAAGAAATCGATTTATGTTGTATATACTGGCGGAACCATTGGAATGCGCCACTCGGCACAAGGCTACATTCCTGTTTCGGGTCATCTTCAAGCACAATTGGCCAAAATGCCAGAATTTCATCGCCCTGAAATGCCGGAATTCACCATAAGAGAACACCATCCATTAATTGATTCTTCTGATATTACACCTGAAGATTGGCAAAATATTGCTGATGATATTAGTGAACATTATCACGAATATGATGGCTTCGTTATTCTGCATGGCACTGATACAATGGCTTATACCGCATCTGCCTTATCATTCATGTTAGAAAATTTACGAAAGCCCGTTATTGTGACAGGGTCACAAATACCGTTGGAAGCTCTGCGTTCTGATGGTCAAACTAACTTATTAAACGCGCTCTACCTTGCGGCTAATTACCCAATCAATGAAGTTGGTTTATTTTTTAACAATAAATTATATCGCGGCAACCGGACAATTAAAGCCCATGCTGATGGCTTTGATGCCTTTACTTCACCTAATTGCCCTCCATTAATGGAAGCAGGCATACATATTCGTACCTTTAATACCTGCGCTGCACCTATTGGAATTGGTGAATTAATCACCCATCGTATCACTCCACAACCTATTGGCGTGGTAATGATTTATCCAGGTCTTTCTATTGATATTGTGCGCAACATTCTTCAACAGCCAGTAAAAGCGCTTATTTTACGCTCATACGGCGTTGGTAATGCACCTCAACAACCGAAACTATTGAAAATTCTCCATGAAGCAACAAAACGCGGCATCATTGTGGTCAATTTAACGCAATGTATTTCAGGTCGCGTCAATATGGAGGGCTATGCAACTGGGCATGCATTAGCTGAAGCGGGCGTAATCAGTGGTTTTGATATGACATTTGAGGCTGCATTGAGTAAATTACATTACCTACTTAGCCAAGATTATACTCCGACTCATGTACGGGAGTTAATGCAAAATAACCTTAGAGGTGAACTCAGTTATGCCGATGAATAACGTCAATATAGGCTCAGTTAACTCTGCTCTTCTATTAGTCGATTTACAGAATGATTTTTGTATTGGTGGTGCTCTTGCTGTAAATGAAAGTGATGCTGTCATTGAAACGGCCAATAAAGCGATTGCGTTATGCCAACAGCAAAACATTCCTGTCATTGCTAGCCAAGATTGGCACCCTGCTAACCACCTCAGCTTTGCGGTTAATTCTGGAACAAACATTGGTGAAATGGGCAAATTAAATGGCATTCCTCAAGTTTGGTGGCCAGTGCATTGCGTACAAGGTGAAATAGGCGCTGAATTTCATCCGAAATTAAATAAAGAGGCTATTTGTGAGGTTTTCACCAAAGGGGAAAATCCGCAAGTAGACAGCTACAGTGCTTTTTTTGACAATGATAAAGTAAGTCAAACTCGCCTACATGAGTGGCTACAACAACAGCAAATAACCCAATTGTTTATTATGGGGATCGCAACGGATTATTGTGTAAAATATACTGTTCTTGATGCCTTAAAACTAGGATATAACGTTGATGTTTTAATTGATGGCTGCCGTGGGGTTAATTTATCGCCTATGGATTCTGATCTTGCCTTGGCAGAAATGTCACAACATGGCGCAACCCTTCTCACCATAGAATCATTAACCTTGCCTTAAGATATTTGTGTTTATTTGGCTTAATAAAATCATCATTATTCCCACATCAAAATACTGCTTATTATCGGGTAATTTGATGTAGGGAAATTCAATATCATTTATTTATTATTCCGAATGTAAATTATGCCAAATACGCCTTTAAATCACAAAATAAAGATTCCCTTAAGGTAAATAGTTAGCAATAATATTAATACTCATTATCATTATTAATAAAGCTAACTATTGTGAAAAACATCCCCCTTTTTCGTATACGCCAGATAACAATTTGTATTGCCTCTGCTTTAGTGATTCAAGCTCCAGCAATGGCAGAAGAACAGAGTTCTACTAAATCAGATAAATTAGTCGTCAGTGCTCAGGCACTTAAAGTCAATACAGCTTTGCAAGAAACACCTAAGTCTATCTCAATTATCAGCGAGAAAGATTTAGAGCTTCATGCTCCGCAGAAAATTGATGAAGCACTACGTTATACTTCCGGTGTCGTAGCACAGCCTTATGGTGCAGATAATGATACCGATTGGTTTAAAGTTCGTGGTTTTGATGCCGCAACTTATCTTGATAATAGCCGATTGTACCGAGATGGTTACTATACTTGGTTATTAGAACCATACGGATTGGAAAGCATTGAAGTTGTTAAAGGGGCTTCTGCTGTCTTGTTTGGTGAATCAACCCCTGGTGGCGCAATCAACCTTGTGACAAAGAAACCCTCTTTAAACGCAAAAAATGAACTGTTTCTTGAAGCGGGCAATAATGATTATAAAGCATTAGGATTTGACCTTTCCACATCCTCAACAAGCAATGATATAGCGCGTTACCGTCTAGTTGGTTTAATGAAAAAATCTGATGGTGAGCTAAAACACACTGATAATAAACGTATTTATCTTGCACCTAGTGCTGCTTTTGACCTTAGCGAAAGCACCATGCTCACACTAATGGCAACTTATTTGCATGATGATGGCACACCAACAAACCCTTTCTTTCCCGCATCAGGGACATTAACGCATTCAAAATATGGCAAAATCAAGCCATCAACAAATTTTGGTGAGCCAGATTATGATAAATATAAACGAACCCAATTTTCTGTTGGGTATTTACTGGAACATCAGATTGATTCCCAATGGCGCTTTGCACAACGACTCAATTATGGTTATAACGATTTAACTCTGCGCAGCATTTATGTTTACCCTAACTCAGATCCTGATAAACAAATATTAGACCGCGGAATTATCTTCCGTGATGGGAAAAACCAGAGTTTCAGCTTCGACAATAATTTTGTTGGAGAATGGGATAGCGGTCTATTTGAAAACACTTTATTAGCTGGTGTTGAATTCCAATATCATCAAACCAAAGGTGATGAGCAAAATGGTGGTTTCGGAACAATCAATCCATGGAAACCAGAGTATGGCAAATATACGCCATTGAACCCAGCGAATAATGTCAAACGAACTATCGATAAAACACAAACTAGCCTCTATTCCCAATATCAAACTAAATTTGATAGCAAATGGATCGGTGTGGCTGGTGCTCGTTACGACTGGGTTAAAACAGAAAATAAATTGCACCAAGCCAACGAACATGAATCCCGTCATGATGGTGAAATGAGTTTAAATGCTGGTTTAATGTACATTGCTGACAATGGCCTTTCACCTTATCTAAACTATTCACAATCATTTGAAGTGCAATCAACTGTTGATCCCACAACGCAACACCTATATAAGCCGCTAAAAGGTGAACAAATTGAAGTAGGAATAAAATATACCCCCTACTTTATTGATGGTTACTTGAATGTGGCATGGTTTGATATCGAGCAGAAAAATGCTTTAGTGACTAACCCATCTACATCTGTGGCAACGCAAACAGGGAAAGTGACTTCACAAGGTGTTGAAAGTGAGCTATTTGCTCAATTAACTGATCAATGGGATATCAAAGCAACCTATACCTACACAAATGCGCAAACGGATAACACGAATGGTCAAGGCCGAAAACAATCAGGACTTATTCCTAAACATGCCGCCACTGCATGGACAAGTTATGAAATCCCAACGATTAATGATCAATCTTTAAAACTAGGAACGGGTGTTCGCTATTTAGGTGAGTCAAAAGACATGCCAGCAAGCAGCGATCTAACTGTACCTAGCGCAACTTTATGGGATATGGCTGCGGTTTATCAGTTATCAAATAATTGGCAACTGCAATTTAATATGAACAATATTCTTAACAAAGAATATATTGCATCTTGTGATTATTGGTGTTATTTCGGGCAGTCACGCTCATTTGTCTTCCAGACAAAATATTCTTGGTAACTCTATCGTTAACTATAAATGGGAATGCTCAATAGCGCATTCCCATTGAGCCTATTGCTATGTTTCAATTATCTAATATAAAAATCGTTCGCGATAATCGCACTATTTTGGCGATCGACTCATTAAATATCCCAACAACAGAATTAACCGTTGTTTTAGGTCACAATGGCTCAGGGAAATCAACATTAGTTAATCTCCTTTCCGGACAAATGGCTCCTGATTCAGGAAGTGTTTATTTACACGATACCGATCTTTGCCACTATAAAACAAAAACACTTGCACAAAAAATCGCCTACCTCCCCCAAAAACTGCCAGCCTCCGCCGGATTAACAGTAAAAGAACTCGTGCGGCTAGGTCGTTTTCCTTGGCGTGGTACTTTTGGACGTTGGCAAGCTGAAGATGATTTCATTATCCAACAAGCTATGGAAAAAGCGGGAGTAAGCCATTTTGCTGATGCTCTCGCTGATAATTTATCTGGCGGTGAACGTCAACGAGCTTGGGTCGCCATGTTATTGGCTCAGCAAGCACCTGTATTAATTTTAGATGAACCAACCTCAGCACTTGATATTCAACACCAATATCAATTGATGAATTTGCTGAGTGAACTCAATCAAACCCAGCAGATTGGCATCATTGTCATCTTGCATGACCTGAATTTATCACTGCGTTATGCAACCCATATTGTTGCGCTCAAAAAAGGTAAGATTGAGTTTGAAGGCACAGCATCATTACTTCAGGATGAACTTCGGCTAACCTCACTTTATGAAACGAAAATCAAGCTCATTCCACATCCTGATTATCCTGAATCAGAAGCTCATAGGGTTGCTGTTGTATGCGCTTAATTTCTTTTCGCCAGCTTAAATATTATTTCATCAGCGCGCTTTTGATGATCACATCAAACGTTGCTGGTGCTATCACTATCACAGACAGTTTTGGTGAGCAGCATTTTTCTAAGCCACCAGAACGGGTTGTTGTTCTTGATTGGGATTTATTAGAACAACTTTTAACACTGAATATCACACCTGTTGGTGCTACTGAACTTAGTAGTTATCAGCAATGGGTTGTCGAACCACCTATTCCAGCTATTGTTGAAGATGTTGGCACTCGCGCCGAGCCAAACCTTGAGAAAATCGCTGCATTACACCCCGATGTCATCATTGCAAGCCGTTCTCAAGAAGATTTATTACCTTTGCTCAAAACAATTGCACCTGTTGTCTATTTACCCAATTTTGGTGTCCAAGATAATGCCGGAAATGTGGCTATTGATCATTTTAGAACATTGGCCCAATTGTTTGATCGTAATGAACTTGCAGATGCATTTCTAGATAACATGTTTCAGCAGTTTGCAAAATTGCGTGCAACAATAGAAAATCAATTTCCACTGCCACCCGCAGTTGCCGCCATTCGTTTTTCTAGCCTAAATACGGTTTTCCTCTATACCGAAAACTCAACATTAAATTATGTTCTTGAGCAATTGGCATTAAAACCAGCCATCTCTATTCCTGCGCGTCCGTGGGGGATCGAACAACAACGAATTAATTCATTACAATTTATTGATAATGGATATGTTCTCTATATCAAACCTTTTGCGAACGAAAATGAGCTGGCTGATTCAATTTTGTGGCAATCCATGCCATTTGTAAAACAAGGTCATGTGAATAGTGTGCGCCCTGTATGGAATTATGGTGGGGTTTACTCATTACAATTAATGGCTGAAGCCCTTACTGAAAGTTTATTACAGGTGACTAAACATGATCACCACTAAACATTACCTCACTTTCTTTATGCTCTTACTGTTATTCGTTGTGATCAACCTACAATTAGAGCCAGGGCTTTCTCTCTTTCAACAATATCAATTAATTATCCGACCAAATTCTGTACATAACTTTGCCGATTTTTTCTTTCTTTATGGCCAATTGCCAAGACTTGTAATGGCATTAGTCGTGGGTGCAACTTTCGGTTTAATTGGTAGTGTCATGCAGCAATTAACCCAAAATAATCTCACCTCACCACTGACTTTAGGATCATCATCCGGTGCTTGGCTGGCATTAGTGATAGTTAATATCTGGTTCGCACATGATGCAGGGTTTTACAGTTCATTTGCCGCAATGATTGGCGCTTTATTCGCATTTGGATTTGTTATTCTGATTGCGGGTGTTCACAATATGACAGGGCTTCCTCTTGTTGTATCAGGCATGGTGGTTAACATTCTTCTTGGTGCTATTGCAACCGCACTAATTACCCTCAACTCTCAGTTTACTCAAAATATTTTTATGTGGGGTGCAGGTAATTTAGCACAAGATGGCTGGCAAAAAATTTATTGGTTACTGCCCGCACTTTTCCCAATTATTATCATTATTGGTTTTGCGCCACGTATCCTCACATTATTGCGTCTTGGTCATGAAGGCGCTCAAGCTCGCGGATTATCTGTTTTACCCGCTTTTCTATTTTTTATCGTGCTAGCAACTTGGCTAGTTGCTGCCACCATCACAACTGTTGGTGTGATTAGTTTTATTGGCCTACTCGCACCCAATATTGTTCGCCAATTAGGTCAATTAAGTGCTCGTAAAGAATTAATGATGAGCGCGGGAGTTGGCGCAATATTACTTCTTTGCGCAGATAGTGGCGCTATTGCGCTGAGCAATTACTTGAATATTGTTGTACCAACGGGTGTGATGACCGCCGCTATTGGAGCACCATTACTGATTTGGTTTAGTCGACGTGCATTAACTGCACAAGATCAACTTTCCATTGGCATGCTATCAACAACATTAAGATTGTCTAAGCTAACAGTCTTAGCACTCTTATTGCTTCTATTTGCTGGTATTATCGCCACATTATTTTTGCATACGGATGGTACCCATTTTTATTGGAGCCAACCTTCAATATTCCAATGGGCACTAAAATGGCCAAGGCTCCTAGCCGCGCTATTTGCCGGTTTGGCATTAAGTATTGCTGGCGTTTTATTACAGCGGATTATCTATAATCCATTAGCTAGCCCTGATATTCTCGGTGTTTCCTCTGGTGCAAGCGCAGCTTTAGTTCTGACGAGTTTATTACTTGGCACAGCTATTCAAACGTCATTAAGCGGTGTCGCGTTATTAGGGAGTTTAGCTGTACTTACATTATTGCTCATTTTGGGTAGACGCCAACATTATGCACCTGCAAGTGTTATCTTAACGGGAATTTGCCTTACAGCCACATTAGAGGCTTTCGTCCAATTTTTCCTTGCTCAGGGAACATTAAGTAGCTATCGCATTTTACTATGGCTTTCTGGTTCAACTTATAGAATGAACGGTTCTCAAGCACTGATTTTTGCATTTGCTGTCTTAATCTTATGCACATTAACAATTTGTTTGAGTCGTTGGCTGACACTATTATCAGTAAGTCGCACTTTTGCTCAAGGTCGCGGATTACATGCACAGAAAGCCAACATTCTGTTGTTAGTGCTTGTTGCACTGCTCTGTGCATTAGTGACATCAACCGTTGGACCAATTGCCTTTATTGGTTTAATCGCACCTCATATGGCGTTCTTGTTGGGTGCTAAAAAAGCGAAACAGCAATTGATTATTGGTGGACTTATTGGCGCCATCTTAATGCTATGGGCTGATTGGTTGGGTCAAACTGTTATTTACCCAGCGCAGATTGCTGCTGGTATATTTGTCGCCATCTTAGGGGGTGGATATTTTCTATTGCTGATGGCACTCAATAGAATGAAATGATAATAGTTGGCTTACTAAAAGGTAGGCCAACTATTTAACTCAAAATTAATCTTTATTTTGTGGCTTTAAAGTCGCCAACGTCTCACCCATAAACATGGATTTTAATTCTTGCTTACTTTTCATTGTAATTTGCCCATTGGTTCCAATGGTCATATGCTCAGGATTGTGGTTATAGCGCGATTGCCATAACATCACCATCTGTAAGCTGTGCTCTTTCTGCTCAGGAGTTAAGGCTACCCCATCTGGCCATTTACCTAATTCAACCGCAGTCACTAAGCGTTGATAAATTTCCGGTGTCATTACAGACAGTAGCTGTTCTATATGTTCAGGTTCTATTTCTATACTCACTTCACTACTCCTTTAAAAGACCGCTAAAAATACCAACTTATTCGTACCGCGACAATTATTCTTGTTTAGCATAAGCTGAATCGATATTGCTATTACTTGATTTTAAGCTTCAACAAACTTCAGCACCACTAACCACGGGTTTTGTCGCCTGTTTCATCATCAATAAAACTTAATGATGCTGAATTAATGCAGTAACGTTGGCCCGTTGGTTGAGGACCATCCGGAAAAACATGCCCTAAATGCGCATTACAATTCTGACAACGGACTTCAATTCGATGCATACCATGAGAGAAATCTTCAATATATTTAATCGCATGATCACTCACTGGTTGATAGAAACTTGGCCAACCACATCCCGCATCAAATTTAGTATCAGATAAGAAAAGCGGTGCTCCACAACAAAGGCATTCGTAGATGCCCTCTTTACGATTATGTAATAGCTTTCCAGTAAACGGTTGCTCAGTTCCAGCGTGTTGGGTTACATATTGCTGAATTTCATTTAAGTTTGAAATATCAATCGGTTGTTTATCTTTTTCTGTCATTATAAAACCTAAATATTAAGAAATGATGTGGATGCTATTCAATAACACCTTATTTGAAGCAACAAAAAATTAACAACACTTTTTATAAAGTTATTCTAAACTAATTAACATCGTGCTTTGTGTTTTGATTTGTGACCCGTTTCACATATATCACTGATAGCAGGTTTCATTATCGCTCACAACCCCGATAATACATCTGGATGTATTTGCCCTTAAAGTGGTCGACAAGTAGGCAATTAATGCTTTCAGAATTGATTTTTTTCAATAATTGACACGATTCCGCTTGACGACTGGCAAGGTTTTGGTACTTTAACTACAACTTAATTCACGAATAAATAGCTGGTGGAAATACTATGACTATCAAAGTAGGTATTAATGGTTTTGGTCGTATTGGCCGTATCGTTTTCCGTGCTGCACAAGAGCGTTCTGATATTGAAATCGTTGCGATCAACGATCTGCTAGATGCAGAATATATGGCATACATGCTGAAGTACGATTCTACCCATGGTCGTTTCAACGGTACTGTTGAAGTTAAAGATGGTCACCTAGTTGTAAATGGTAAAACCATTCGTGTCACCTCAGAAAGAGATCCTGCGAACCTGAAATGGGATGAAGTTGGTGTTGACGTTGTTGCTGAAGCAACAGGTCTATTCTTAACTGATGAAACTGCACGTAAACACATCCAAGCGGGTGCGAAAAAAGTTGTTCTGACTGGCCCATCAAAAGATAACACCCCTATGTTCGTTATGGGTGTTAACCAAAAATCTTATGCTGGACAAGATATCGTTTCTAACGCATCTTGCACAACTAACTGTTTGGCACCTCTTGCAAAAGTTATCAACGACAAATTCGGTATCGTTGAAGGTCTAATGACAACTGTTCACGCAACAACAGCAACTCAAAAAACTGTTGATGGTCCTTCTCACAAAGACTGGCGTGGTGGTCGTGGTGCTTCTCAAAACATCATCCCATCTTCAACTGGTGCTGCTAAAGCTGTAGGTAAAGTTATTCCTGAGCTGAATGGCAAACTGACTGGTATGTCTTTCCGTGTTCCTACTCCTAACGTTTCAGTTGTTGACCTGACTGTACGTTTGGAAAAACCTGCTACTTATGCACAAATTTGTGATGCAATCAAAGACGCAGCTGCTGGCGAACTGAAAGGCGTTCTTGGCTATACTGAAGATGACGTTGTATCTACAGACTTCAATGGCGAAAAATTGACTTCAGTATTTGATGCTAAAGCAGGTATCGCACTGAATGATAACTTTGTGAAATTGGTTTCTTGGTATGACAACGAAACTGGTTATTCAAACAAAGTTCTAGATCTAATCGCACACATCTCTAAATAAGAGATAATTCGCGTAAGATTGATATGAGCCGCCTACCTTGGCGGCTCTTTTGTTTAATCATATAATTGATTCTAGTCCATTGATTGTCATCTGCGGTATTCCCTTATAAATCTGCATTATTGTGATATAAATCAACTCACTTTATTACCTGCTTTATCAGTTCACAATGACTGTATTCCTTAATTCTGCTAATCTACCTGTAACTTCTGTTTCATCATCACAGGCCAATTACTATGCATGATAAACTCTTTGCACTCCCTGTCATTAAGCAACTTTCAGACTATATCAGCCAGCGCCAATTAGGCGATCTCCCTATTATTGTTATCTCCCATCCAAAGGTTCGCGGAGCGATCAGTATTCAAGGTGCTCAATTAATAGACTGGCAACCTTCAGGGCAAAAGCCCTGCATTTGGTTGAGTAGTGAAAGCCAGTTCAAACCAGGTATTGCGATTCGCGGTGGTATACCAATCTGTTGGCCGTGGTTTGGGCCTGCTGGTAGTCCTAGCCATGGCTTTGCTCGAATTTTGCCATGGCAATTTACTGCTCATAATGAACATGATGATGGTGTAATACTCACTTTTACACTGACTGATACGGAATATACGCGTAAGCTTTGGCCGCATGAATTTACCTTAATACTCCGCCTAAAATTAGGGCTAACCTGTGAAATCGAATTAGAAAGTTACGGAGATTTTGAAACAACAGCAGCAATGCACTCTTATTTCAATATTAGTGATATCCAAAAAACAGCAATTTATGGGCTTGGAGAACATTATTTTGATAAGGTCAGTGACAAAGAAGTCTACGGTGCTAGCTCACCACTAAAAATTAATCGCCAAACAGATAGGATCTATTCTGAACCTGAAGAATATAGCTTGATCCGTGATGATGGTTGGTCGAGAACCATTGAACTTCATCACTACCATAATTCAGATGTGGTTTGTTGGAATCCGTGGGCTGAATTATCTTGCAGTATGCAAGACATGCCAAATAGCGGCTATAAACAAATGGTGTGTGTTGAAACAGCGCGCATTAATAAACCATTAAAAAGTGAAAATCAGCACCCTGCTCGCTTATCATTGGTTATCATGAGCAGAGATAATAAACCTCAAGATTAAATATCTTCGGATACAAAAAAATCCCAAAAGTATTAAACGACTTTTGGGATTGATATTAATGAGCCAGCCAATAAGCAATTAGAATGTGTAAGTCACACCACTCCAAACAATTGCAGATACTGATTTATTAACCATTGGGCTATCTTTAACTTCACTTGATAGACGATCAACGCGTCCCATCGCTAAAACACCCCAATTGCTGTTAAATTTATAGTTACCAGATAACTCAACATAAGGCGACCAACTGTCGCCTGGTCTATAGCGTTTTAGCCCGCTATTGCGAGATTCTTTCGAGGAAATGCCATATTCATAACGGTTTTGGTTTTCGCTATCCCATTTGATCCCGACTCCTGGTACTAATGACCAATTGTCTCCACGGAAACCATAAAGATACGCAACTTCAGCACGTAAGCCATTACTAATGCCTAAAATATCACCAGATGCAACTGTCCGAATTGTACCCCAGTCAGCATTATGTCTATAAGTTAGTCCACTCATCACTGTATCACGACGGCGATCTAATTGACGCATATCATGGTCGTCATTATCTTTTGGACGGAAAAATTGCGGATAATAATAAGCATCAATTGAGAGCTGATCGGCTTTATCATTCCACAAATAATACCCTGCTGCTAATGTATGAAAGTAAAAATTTTCACTATCATAATTAACAATTGGAACTGGGGTAACATAATCTTTAGATTTAATTCCCTTATATGGCGTTGATTGAGCCAAAACAGAACCACCTATAGACCAAGTACCTGCAACAGCGGCAGAAGAGAAAAGGCCAACTGCAACAGCAAATGATGTTAATTTCATTATTGTTTTAGACATATTAAACCTAAAAAGATTAAATTATAGCGATGAAAACGCATTATACCCTGATGAACACATTAACCCAAATATTCAAACACTGATTAGCAATTCTAGCTAAATTTATAGCTGTATCCAAGATTCAATCATTTATAATTCAATCTTCATATATTATGGGAACTCTTTTTGCTAATGCACACATCAATTCATAGCCAATTGTGTTCGCACATTGTGCAACATCATCAATAGGCAAATTTTGCCCCCATAATTCAACCTCTTCACCAATATTTACCGTTGAACAATGGCTGATATCAATAGTGAGCATATCCATGGAAACGGCTCCTAATAATGGGCAACGTTCCCCCTTTACCCATACTGGCGTTCCCGTTGGTGCATGCCGGGGATACCCATCAGCATAACCACACGCTACCGTAGCAATCTTCATTGGCTGCTGAGCCGTAAAACGGCTACCATAACCGATTGTTTCGCCAGCGTTAATATCATGGATTGCGATAATTTGCGACCTTAGCGTCATTGTGGCTTTCAACTGCTTATCCGCAATATCTTGCCATTTACCACTTGGCGAAGCGCCATACAAAATAATACCTGAACGAACCCAATCATAATGTGTGCTAGGATGCCAAAGAGTCGCGCCTGAATTCGCAATGCACACGGATAGATTATCATCTATTAATGTTTTGATAAGATGATGAGGTGCTTCAATGCCATTTTGTGTATCTGAATTGGCAAAATGTGACATCAGCGTAATATTTCCAACACTTTCCATTGCCAATAATCTATTGATAACTTGCCTATACTCTTCAGGTTTGAAACCAAGTCGATTCATCCCACTGTTTAACTTAACATAAACTGAGATTGGTGTATCAAATACCCTCTGTTCAATGGCATCTAACTGCCAAGTACTGTGAACTGCTGTTGTTAATTTATAGTGGTTAATTTGCAATAAATCAGTAGGATGGAAAAAACCCTCAAGCAATAAAATTGGACCTTGCCAGCCTTCTTCTCTTAATAAAATTGCTTCATTTAAATCTAAAATAGCAAAACCATCCGTTGCCGCCAAAGCTTGCCACACCTGCTTGATGCCATGGCCATAAGCATCGGCTTTCATTACTGACCATATTTTAGCCGCCCCTACTTGCTGGCGTATTACCGACAAATTATGGGTAAGATTTTGCAGATGAATGACCGCACTAATTGGCCGTGGCATATGACTTCCTTATTATTTTTATATAAATTTATTGTGAACCAATTAATTAGCGAGCAGGTATTAAATCACCATTTGTCACCAATTTAGTATTAAACCCATCAAGATATCTGAAAACAGATAAATCATCGGAAGCTATATCAGGCTTATTACCCGAAATTAAATCCGCCAGTAACTTGCCCGAGCCACAAGCCATTGTCCAACCTAATGTGCCATGCCCCGTGTTTAAATATAAATTGCTATAAGCTGTTGGACCTACAATTGGCGTTCCATCTGGCGTCATGGGACGTAATCCAGTCCAAAATGTTGCTTGCGTAATATCACCACCACCCGGATAAAGATCTTCAACAACCATTTTCAATGTTTCACAACGTTTTTTTAATACATTGAGATTGAATCCAACCACCTCAGCCATGCCACCAACGCGGATCCGCTCATCAAAACGTGTCACCGCAATTTTATATGTTTCATCTAAAACGGTAGATACTGGCGCTCTTTGAAAATCCATGATTGGCATGGTTAAAGAGTAGCCTTTTAATGGGTAAACAGGGATTTTTACTAAATTTTGTAAAATAGCAGTGGAATAAGATCCCATAGCAACAACATAACGATCCGCTTGCAATAAATTGCCATCACAGCGAATACCACTTACTTTGTTGCCGTCCGTTAAAATTTGTTCAATTTTTTGACCAAAAAGAAATTTCACCCCAATATCTTGCGCCATCTTGGCGAGCTGCTTAGTGAATTGCTGGCAATCACCTGTTTCATCATTAGGTAGTCGCAGCCCACCTGTGAGTTTATCTTTGACGAATTCAAGTGCAGGCTCTGCTTTTGCAAGCTCATTGGCAGTTAATAACTCATATGGCACACCTTCTTGCTGCAAAATAGCAATATCATTCGCCGCACTATCAAATTGTTTAGCTGTCCGAAATAGCTGTAATGTGCCACCTTGGCGTCCTTCATAAGCAATTCCTGTATCTGAACGAAGTTGACGGATACAATCACGGCTATATTCAGCAATACGCACCATTCTGCTTTTATTCATTGCGTAGTGTTGAATATCACAATTTTTTAACATCTGCCACATCCAGCGTAACTGAAATAATGTTCCATCTGGTCTAATGGCGAGTGGTGCATGTTTTTCAAACATCCATTTAACGGCTTTGAGTGGGATACCCGGTGCTCCCCATGGCGTTGCATAGCCAGGAGAAATTTGCCCTGCATTGCCCGCACTGGTTTCTTCAGCAACATCATATTGCCTATCCAACACCGTCACTTCATGCCCTTCTTGCGCTAAATACCAAGCCGTTGTAACACCAATAACTCCAGCCCCTAAGACTAAAATCTTCATGTCCCACTCCACCCTGACTGCACCATAATTGCAAATAGAATAATATTCTAATAATTATTTGCCAATACAGTTAATTAACATTTTTAACAATTCAGACAAATAGTTCAATATTTGCAATGTTAAATTCATATATTGGTTGAAAATTCTACTGTAGGGAAAACAGAAAATGACTCTTTAGGTAAATAAATCATGATATTAGATAATAATTATGATAACTAAAATTCACTTTTGTATGCATTATTTTAGCATTTTATACTTAACATATACGATTTTATCTTGGTCTTTCTTTTTCTTGTCGGAATTATTCACTCAATACATCATGGATATAATTTTGAATATATTAAAATAAACAGTTTGTTATATCTGAATTTGCTTATCATCAACATATTCATTTAATGAAAATAGCCTTCACATAAAAAAACACCCTATCAGCAATTGCTTACAGGGTGCTTATTAATGAATATATTCATCTGAAGGATTACAAGGTCATTTGCCACAGATTGAATTATTGATCAATTAATTACCTTATGTTATCAATTTCGGTTTTAACGAAACTGAGCTAAATCACTTGGCATGTTACTTTGCATATTATGCCAAATTAAGCCACTCTCTTTACCGTAATTTCTCACACATTCCATAATGCGATCATAAGCTTGTTCTCGACATAAATTGACCAATTGCTGATAAAAATTTAAGGCAAGACGTCTTGCTTCTGGATTAGAAAAATAATAGCGGCCAACGCGTGTATACAGCCCTTTCAGCCCATTAATAATTAAACCATAAATCGGGTTACCCGACGCGAATGCTAAGCCACGGAAGACATTATAATCCAGTGCACTGAAAGCATCGGCATTATCAGCAACCTTTTCACGCTCTGCTAAAACTTCTAATGATTTTTCAGGATTTTGTCTAAACGCTGTACGAATAAAAATCGCAGCAATATTCGTTCGCACTGCCAATAAATTATCGATCAATTGCGGTACGCGTTCATGATCCAATCTTGCCAACGTTTCTAAAATATTAAGTCCTGACGTCTCCCAATAGTTATTTACCTTCGTTGGTTTTCCATGTTGTATGGTTAACCAGCCATCTCTTGCCAGACGTTGAAGTACTTCACGAAGCGTGGTACGTGTTACCCCGATGAGTTCAGAAAGCTCACGTTCAGCAGGTAAAATTGTTCCTGGCGCAAAGCGATTATTCCATATACTTTCAATAATATACTCTTCCGCAAAACCAGCAGGGCTCTGAGCTTTTATAACCATATTTTTATTATTCCAAACATTTTCAGACGGACTATTTATCCAAATCATACCAGACTGACATAAATTGAGATAGTTAGACTCCATATAAAGAGTGAGAGTAATCATAAAAATGCTGCATAATTAACACATTATCAATTAACTTTTAGGCTTAAATTACACAAAGAATCAGAGTAGTATCTGATATTACCAAATAGTGCCCAGATAAGAGGGAAAAAATATAATGGGTTTTAGTTTAAAAAAAGCAATTTTGAAAAATTTCCTAGGGAACTCACCTGATTGGTACAAATTAGCAATTATTGTCTTCCTCATAATCAACCCAATTGTCTTTTACTTTATAAGTCCATTTGTTGCTGGATGGCTATTAGTCATAGAATTTATTTTTACATTAGCGATGGCGCTAAAGTGTTACCCATTGCAACCAGGTGGTCTGTTGGCAATAGAAGCTGTGATTATTGGCATGACAACACCAAAGCAAATCTCTCATGAAATCAGCAATAATTTAGAAGTAATTCTATTGTTGATCTTTATGGTGGCGGGTATCTATTTTATGAAGCAACTATTACTGTTTGCTTTTACTAAATTATTGTTAACTATCCGCTCAAAGCGTGCACTATCTCTTGCATTTTGTTTGGCAAGTGCATTTTTATCTGCTTTTTTAGATGCTTTAACCGTGATTGCGGTTGTCATCAGCGTATCGGTAGGGTTCTACGCGATTAACCACCAATATGTATCCAGCCAAAATAGTCACATCGACCTACTTAATGATAGCGCAATTGATACACTGGAAAAGAAACAGACTCTGGAGCAGTTTCGGGCATTTTTACGCAGTTTAATGATGCATGCTGGTATAGGTACGGCATTAGGCGGTGTTATGACAATGGTTGGTGAGCCTCAAAACCTCATTATTGCTAAACATGCCAACTGGGATTTTATCTCATTTTTCCTTCGAATGGCGCCGATTACCCTACCTGTTTTAGTCTGCGGTTTAGCCACCTGTTTTATTGTAGAGAAATTTAAACTGTTTGGTTATGGAGCAGAGCTTCCTAATACTGTACGACAAGTGTTAGTCGCCAAAGATACAGAAAATAGTGCAAAACGAACCCCAAAAGAGAAAGCACAATTGATTGTGCAAGCCTTAATCGGGATTTGGTTGATTATTGCGTTAGCCTTTCATCTCGCGGATGTAGGTATAATTGGATTGTCGGTCATTATTCTTACCACCGCATTTTGCGGTATCACGGAAGAACATGCTTTAGGAAAAGCATTTGAAGAAGCATTACCTTTTACTGCTTTACTCACTGTCTTTTTCTCTATTGTTGCCGTCATTATTGATCAACAACTTTTCACACCGTTTATTCAGTTTGTCCTTCAATCATCAGAAGCTTCTCAACTATCACTTTTTTACTTGTTTAATGGCTTATTGTCATCTGTGTCAGATAATGTTTTTGTCGGAACAGTCTATATCAATGAAGCATTAAAAGCAGTGAATGAAGGGCTGATATCTTACAACCAATATGAGCTATTAGCCGTTGCTATCAATACAGGAACTAACCTTCCCTCTGTTGCAACACCAAATGGCCAAGCCGCTTTCTTATTCTTACTGACCTCTGCATTATCGCCACTTATTCGCCTCTCTTATGGACGTATGGTTTGGATGGCCTTACCTTATACAATTGTGATGACGTTAGTGGGATTAATTGGGGTTGAATTTTGGTTAGTTCCAGTTACCCATTGGATGGAAGGGCTTGGCTGGATTGTTCTACCTTAGATGATTACCCATTCAACGAGTGATTATCTTATGTACTGTTCCGGTAGCACTTAAAATACTCACATCGGTTTGTAATTTTAAGTAAAACAGCATCGAAATAGGCATAATTATTTGTGTACACCTTTTTTTGTCCAACAGATCGGGGCAAAATAAGAACACCATTAACTTAGGGAATAACAAAAAGTATGTTCAGGTTTTTTAACAAATGCTCACAAGGACGAAGTGCATGGCTTTTAATGGCCTTAATTGCATTTATACTTGAATGCACAGCGCTCTACTTTCAACATGTGATGAAAATGCAACCTTGCGTCATGTGTATTTATGAGCGTATTGCCTTGTTTGGCATTATGATTGCTGGATTGATTGGTGCAATTGCACCTCGCAACATGATTATTCGCTGGCTCGCTATTATAATCTGGTTATATGCTGCATGGCGTGGATTAGAACTTGCATGGGAACACACCATGATCCAACTCTATCCATCTCCATTCAATACCTGTGATTTCTTTGTCAATTTCCCTGAATGGCTTCCATTAAATCAATGGGTACCTGCTGTTTTTGAAGCAACCGGTGATTGTTCAGTGAGACAATGGGATTTTCTGGGTATGGATATGCCGCAATGGCTGATTGGTGTTTATGCCGTGTATTTCATTGTTGGTATTATCGTTGTCATTAGTCAGTTCTTCTCATCACAACGTCAATAATCATGATATGGGCGGATATCATTCCGCCCATTTATTGAATTGTCAAAAAGCTAAATACAAGCGCCTGAACGGATCACATCTGCAGAGCAACGTTTTCCATTAGCAAATTGGCAAACCGCAGTTTGGCTACCATTCAGCTCTAAGTTTAATGTAGGCAAACCACCTGCTGAAACACAAGCTTCTTGTGAGCCTGGTCCTAAATTGACTAATTGTTGCGCATATTGAGAAGCAGAATGATTAACTTGAGTCATCTTCGTATTATTTGAGCTTCCACAGCCTGATAAAATCAACATAGCCACAATACCTAAACTTCCTAAAAAAGTAGAATGCAACAAATGACTTATTTTCAAATTCATCACTCTCTCCGTTTATGCGTAATTCTATTAACTAAATTAATGCGTACTACTTTTAGAAAATAGATTAATAACCAAAACCCCAACAATGATTAATAACATACCCATTATTGCTGGAAAATCGAGCTTTTGTTGGTAAATAAATATAGCAGCCACGGAAACTAATACAATACCTAAACCTGACCAAATTGCATATGCAATACCTAATGGCATCACTTTTACCACTTGAGATAAACCCCAAAAAGAGACAGCATAACCAATGATGACAATTAATGATGGCCAAAAACGACTAAACCCATCTGACGCTTTCAACGTAGTTGTTGCAATAACTTCAGCAATAATTGACATCAATAAAAAACCAAGACCTTTCATTAATCACCTTCACAGTCCAATAATATCGTTAATTTAATATTTTATTTTAAGATTAAAGCCATGCTACATGCGAATTGTTATTATCATACATATAGCAAAATTAGCCTCATTCTGGTAATGAGGCCAGAGATTAATAATGCCTATTAGTGAAGTGATGAACCCGTTTGTATTTTATCTGTAAAAGATGTTTTATAACGTCTAAATATATAAATACACCAAATTAAGGAAATAAAGGCTAACACAGAACCAACATAGCCAATATCATTCATTCCTAAATGAACAATGACTTGATTGCCTAATAAAGCACCACCACCAATACCAAGATTAAAAATTCCAGAATAAATAGCCATAGAAAGGTCAGTTGCATCTGGTGATAAATCAATTACTTTTACTTGCATTCCTAACCCAACACACATTATGGCTATTCCCCAGAATATACATAAGCTCACCAAAGAGCCTACATGACTACCCACTGGCATGAGTAATAACAAACATATTGTTAATATTGCAATTGAAATAGGCAAGAAAGACAATTCGAATCGACTGCTATAACGGCTAAATAAGACACTGCCAATAATGCCTGCAAGACCAAAAATTAATAATAGTAACGTTGCAAAATTTTGACTTTGTAAGGCGATTTCGCGAACAAAAGGTTCAATATAGCTGTAAGCTGCAAAGTGAGCAGTGACAACGACAACCGTCAAAATAAACACACCCACTAAAGCTGGGCGTTTCAGTATAGTAGGTAAACTTTTTAATGAGCCAGAATGTTCACTTGGTAATTTAGGTAATAGCCGTATCAACGCAATCATCGTTATCAACGCGATCGCACCGATACACAAAAATGTAAATCGCCAACCCAGTAATTGCCCAACTACACGACCAATAGGTAAACCGAGAACTGTTGCTAATGCCGTACCCGTGGCAAGCATGCCTAAAGCTTGTGCTTTTTTCCCATGAGGTGCAACACGAATAGCCAGTGATGCCGTGATAGACCAAAAAACGGCATGACTTAATGCAACGCCAATCCTCGCAATAATGAGGATCTCGAAGCTCCATGCAAAACCAGAAAGAATATGGCTGATAACAAAAACAGTAAATAAGAATGCCAACAGTTTACGGCGCTCAATTTTACTGGTTAAAAGCATCAAAGGTAATGACATTAGTGCCACAACCCAAGCATAAATGGTGATCATTAACCCTGTATGAGCAACTGACATATTGAAGCTTGCCGCAATATCACTGAGCAATGCGACAGGAACAAATTCGGTAGTATTGAAAACAAATGCAGCAACAGCTAACGCAATAACTCGGGTCCATGCTGTTTTCCTAGAAACTGCTGTCATCATTTTATTTGTGCCTTTTACAAGTCAATAACTTGTTTCTTTAAGATTTGAGCCAATAATTATGAGCCAAACGTAAAGCTCAGGTTAACATTAATCAAAACAAGGTTAATACAGACAATTTTTGTGAATCATATCACGATTTTTGTGCTCATTTAAAGTTACTCATTACTTGATTCACAACAATTCACCAGAATATTTCGTATTGCTCTGACTTCATCAATAAGCTCATGCGCTGTTAATCCGATAGGACCTATTCCTTTAGCAACCAAAATATCTGCTGCTTTACCGTGTAGCCATACGCCACCTCTAACAGCTTCTTCAATTGGTAATCCCTGCGCTAACAAACTACCAATAATCCCCGATAAAACATCACCACTACCCGCAGTTGCCAATCCACTATTTCCTGTCTCATTGCGCCAGATTTTTCCGTGCGGATTGGCAATAATAGTGTGATGCCCTTTCAACACAATCCAGCATGAATATTTTTCGCTAAGTTGTTGCGCTGCAACTTCTCGATGAGATTGAATATCATCAACACTTATTTTTAATAAACGTGATGCTTCTTTTGGATGCGGTGTTAATACGGTCTGAGAGGATAATATTGGTGTATTTGGTAATTGAGCCAATATATTTAGTCCATCAGCATCAATGAGTGCCGGTATATTCCCTTCAATAGTTGATAAAAAATTAATCATCAGTGAATAAGCCTCTGAAGATATTCCAAGTCCACAGCCGATAACCCAAGCTGTAGAACTTTTATCTGTCATCAATAATTTGGCATCTCGTAAAATTAATTCAGGAGCAGATTCAACTAAATTGATTGTAAGAGGATACTGATTGAACCCAATAATGACTTTACCACACCCTGTTTTTAGCGCTGCTCTACCCGCAAGAACACAAGCCCCATTCATACCTAAACTACTGCCAATAATATTTAATGTGCCAAAAGTGCCTTTATTACTTTCTTCTGGTCTTGCTATGTTAAGTGAAGGAAGTTCTTGAGCTAACCATTGTCGTTCTTTTAATGTAAGCATGATCATTTCCTTTATTACCTATTAAGATGGCGACATTTAACGGCAACAATATATTGATAATTTATTTAAAGAGATTCGTTCAATTAAATCAGAGCTAAAAAACAACTCAGATTATTTTTCTATGTTACAATCTTAGTATATTAGTCTAACTTTAAAGGATATTTTAATGAAACCAGATTATTCTACTCAACCAGATGTAAATACCTTAGCAGATGAAGTAGCTTGTATTAAAAACCTTCTCGCACATATGTTAAAAGCAATTGGTCAAGCAGAGGCAGGTAAGATCATTGTTAAAATGCAACGTGAAATTGAATCTATCGAAGATAAGCAACAAGCTGAAACTTATAAAAATACATTAGAACAAATCAAAGCAGGTTATCGTCAGTAGCTTATTTGACTATAAGTGCTGTTTATTGCGAATACTCCTAATGTCATGTTTAAAACTGCACAAATAACTAAATATTCATTATCAAAATCACATATCTTTGATCTCGAATTAAACCATTCTTTATTCATTTAGCACCCCTTCAATATCCCTATGAAGGGGTTTTTTTTATGTCTTTTAAGCGGTTACTTTTCCATCATAAATATCTTGGCAATGCTTAATATAATCCTCTAATGTCACATCATCAGAAGATGAACCAAATGTTTTTTGTTCTTCAAAAGCCCATAATTTGAAAGCTTGCCCAAAATTAGCACCAGATAAACCGACTTCTTTGTACATTCTGTGATAATAACGCGTTTCTGATTGGTAAATTTCAAATTTAAATGGAACTAAGCGAGCTGGATTCTCTACCGTATCAAAATCATTACCAAAAATAAGCGTTTTTACAAGTATATCCATTTTGGATCCTTATTTTTTATTACAACCAGTTTTGTGTATTTATTCTTTATTAATAATAACGTAATTTTATCTTCAATACGTAAAAATCACACCTTATCTCTGCTTCTGATCGATTTTAAATTCAATCATAATTAGATTAATAAATTACTCTTTATTGTTTTTAAACAATATGAACATCATAAATTGATATTTTATACTGATGTTAGTCAGATTTATTCCATAAAAAAACCTAAGGTAACTAACGTACTTACAATAATGTAGTACACATTAATCACCCTAGGTTGATATAAACACTTATTAGAATTACTTAAATTCTATTTTAAATATTCACCCGAACGTAATGCTTCAATTCTTTTATCTAATGGCGGATGTGAAAGGAATAATTCACTAAATGCTTTGCCGCGTCCATTGATACAAAAAGCCATTAGTCGACCTTCTTCTTGAGGCTCATAACTTGTTTTAAGACGTTGCAATGCAGCGATCATCTTTTCTCTACCAACAAGTTTTGCAGATCCTGCGTCCGCATAAAATTCACGATGACGAGAGAACCACATTGTAATAATACTTGCTAAAATACCGAACACGATTTCCAGTACCATGGATACCGCGAAATAAACCATCGGGTTACCATTACTACTTTCGCTCTCATTATCATTGTTAGACATAAACCCTGCGGCTAATTGGGCAATAATACGAGAGATAAAAATGACGAAAGTATTCACAACACCTTGCAGTAAGGTCATGGTAACCATATCGCCATTAGCAATATGACTAATTTCATGCGCAATAACAGCTTCAGCTTCATCACGACTCATATTTTCCAATAAGCCAGTACTAACAGCAACAAGAGAAGCGTCGCGGCGAGCACCTGTTGCAAAAGCATTAATATCCGGTGCATGGTAAATAGCAACTTGTGGCATTTGAATACCCACTTCTTTAGCCTGACGACTAACTGTTTCCATTAACCATTGTTCTGTTGCATTACGTGGTGACTCAATAACTTCTCCACCCACTGATTTCAATGCCATCCATTTTGACATCAGTAACGAAACAAATGCACCACCAAAACCAAATAAGCCCGCCATGATCAATAAGCCTTGAACGCTGCTTCCTCTGATCCCTGTCAAGCTCAAAATTATCCCAAACACAAACATAACAGCTAAGTTTGTGAGTAAGAATAAGGCAATTCGCATCATATTTTTTATGTTCCTTGGTAAAAATAAACATCACGAAAGATTTACTGTATAAATAAAGCTTTTTTACACATTTTCAAGTCTATTAACATGAAAAATCCAAAAAATAACACAACTTTACAATATCTATAAAAAAGCCAGCAAAATGCTGGCCTTTATTACAATTTGTTGTTAAACCAACTTATTTTTTGTTAATCGACAAATCTGTTTCGGGATGTGCTAAGTCGATTGCAATTTTAACGGTTTCGTCTAAATATGGGTCTGGCTCTTCGTAATCTTTAGGTAAATCATCAATAGATTTCAATAATGGCTTACCTTCTATTGCATTACGTTCATTTATACGTTTCAGTTTAATTGCTTCAATTTCATTATCTTCTTTCGAACGCTGAGCATAATTAAGCGAAATCATTTTGCTACTTTCTTTATTCGCTTTGTAACGCGCAATATCTTCATCAATATACTTAAATTCAGAATTTTGACTGATGCGAGATAAATGCTTAGTTTTCAAATCAGATAAATTAGATGTCACCTCACCGACTTTCGTATAATTTGCAGCAGGAATACTATCCCAAGGCAAGGCATTATCTTCAAAGCTCTCTCCCGTCTCAGCGGGATCTTGCCCTGTAGGCATCACGACATCCGGCGTAACGCCCTTACGTTGTGTGCTCCCACCATTCACACGATAAAACTTCTGAATGGTATATTGAACAGAGCCCAATGAAGGCCAATCCGGTTTTAGCATTTGGTCATAAACACGGCTCAAACTTCTATGCTGTTGAACTGTACCTTTACCAAAGGTTGGCTCACCGACAATCAATGCACGGCCATAATCTTGCATTGCAGCAGCAAAAATTTCAGAAGCCGATGCACTAAAGCGATCAACCAAAACAACTAATGGGCCTTTATAGTAAATGACGTCATCATCATCAATATCTTGTCTAACTTGGCCATTATTATCACGAACCTGAACAATTGGGCCTCGCGGAATAAACAAGCCAGATAGTGCAACAGCTTCTGTTAATGCGCCACCACCGTTACCTCTTAAATCAATAACTAATGCGGAAACATTATCTTTGGCTATTTTTTGTAATTGCGTTTTAACATCATTGGTTAAACCAACATAGAATCCGGGGATATCTAGGACTGCAACTTTTTCTTTACCAACATTTTTAATCGTCAGCTTAACAGCCCTATCTTCAAGGCGGATCTGCTCACGTACTATAGTCACTATGCGGGGTTTTGCACCTTTCGTGTCAGAAATGACTTCTAAGCGTACTTTACTCCCTTTTGGTCCTTTAATTAATGCGACAACATCATCAAGGCGCCAGCCGACGACATCAACCATCGATTTACCGGTTTGACCAACACCAATAATTTTATCGCCAACTTTTAATTCTTTACTTTTTGCAGCAGGCCCACCTGCAACTAATGAATTAATAACTGTGTTATCATCATCTTGCTGCAATACCGCGCCAATACCCTCAAGAGATAAACTCATTTCAGAGTTAAATTGCTCTGTATTTCTTGGAGATAAGTAGCTTGTATGAGGATCAATTTCTCGTGCGAAAGAGTTAACTATCAACTGAAAAACATCTTCACTTTGACCTTGAGTCAAACGTTTTAATGCAAAATTATAACGTTTAGTGAGTTTTTCTTTGATTTCTTTGTCATCTTTGCCAGAAAGCTTGAGATTCAACCAATCAAATCTCACTTTTTGATCCCACAAATCATCTAATTCTTGTTTATTTTTCGGCCAAGGTGCTTTAGTGCGATCGACTTCAATCGAATCGGTTGCATCAAAATTCATTGGCTGATTAAGACGTGCTAATGCATACTGAAAACGTTCAAAACGTCTTTGTTGCGAAAGATTATACAGGTCATAAAATTGATCGAGTTTGCCATCCTCAAGCCATTTCCCGGTGTTTGCTTTATCCTTGGCATATTTATCAATATCCGATTGCAGCAAAACATTATGGCCGTAATCCAACATATTAAGATAACGGTCAAAAATCTTTCCGGAAAATTCACTATCCAGATCAAACTGACGATAATGAGAACGAGTCAGTCTTGAAGCAACCCTTTCACTTACCGTGCCATGCTGAGTATCCTGTTTTAAAACAGGTAGCTGGGAAGCAGTGACCGAAGTCACTGCTTGCGTTTGTGCAATTGCACTACCAAAAGTCGTCAGGCTGACTAAAAATGCAATTTTTAAAAGTTTGTTCATGCCCCGATTGACCTCCGTATCAGAACTTTAAATGTTCCGCGCGCACAATCATTGCCATTCCTGTAGGCAATTGAACTCTTACTCCATCTTTCGCAATTTCCAGTACAGACGCATCCATCATACTAGAACCAACTTTCACTTTTAATGTCTGACCGACTTTCAGTGCGTTGATATCAGTAACTGATTTCAATTTTGGTTCTGTAGCAACTGGGGGATTAGGACGAGGAGCTTGGTTTGGAGAGTTCTGTGGGCGGTCTTTATTTTCTGACTGACGGCGACGAGGCGCATTCCCTTTCGCAGGTGCAGCTGGATTACGTGGGTTTTTATCCCCCGCTTTTTTAGCTGCCGGTTTCTTTTGCGCCTTTTGTTCTGCACGTTGCGCTTGAACTCGAGCTTTCGCTTCTGTCAATTGTTGACGTGCATGTGTTATATGCTCCGCCTCTAACTCACCGCAATCATTACCATCTAAGTCAACGCGTTTTGCGCCTTCTTTCACACCGTAAAGGTAACGCCAACTTGAGGTATACATACGCAATGCTGAACGCAATTGTGTTTTACTGATACCATCTTCTTCTGTTAAACGCTCTACGATATCTTGAAAAATTCCGACTTTTAACGGACGTGCTTCACCTTCAGCGATAAAACAGCGTGGAAAACGCTCTGCCAAAAATGCGATAACTTCTTTACTACTATTCAACTTAGGTTGATTTTCCATGAAATTTCCTGATAACAACGATTTTGCCAACCAGCACGGGCATGAACAAGCCGACATTATAATCGCGTTGCAAACAATTGCCACGTTCCTATTAAGTTAACATACCAATATTTAGTGATAATTTGGCGCTGAACACATTGTCAGGTGTTGGCACAACTGGCTTACAAGATATTTTAACCCTTCTTCATCATTTTGGTCGAATTGATTGAAGTTTGGGCTATCAATATCCAAAACGCCTAAGACCTGACCATTAACTTCCAAAGGAAGCACAATTTCAGCGTTACTTGCTGAGTCACAAGCAATATGTCCTGGGAAAGTGTGCACATCATCAACACGATAAATTTTATTTTGACTATATGCCGTTCCGCAAACACCTTTACCATACGGTATTCTGACACAAGCTATTTTGCCTTGAAAAGGTCCAAGAACAAGCTCTTGGCCATTTTTTAGGTAGAAACCAACCCAGTTAACACCTTCAAGACGTTCATAGAGCAGTGCACTCGTATTTGCTAGACTCGCAATTAAATCATATTCACCCGCCAGCAAGGCAGACAAATTATCTGAAAGTTCTCGATAAAACTTGTTTTTATCCATAAATTTTCTTGTAAAAATCAATTAATGCAATAAATTGAACAATTCGGTAACCTGTAGATTACCAAGTTGTCCTTAAATCGTAAATTTTTTTACACTCTATTTTTCATACAAAACATAAATGCTAAATTCACAATGGTGTAATAAACCACGTTAATTATAATATGGCAATTTATATGGTTGTAATACTTGATATCCATTTACTATTCTATTCAACTGCCTATACATGATAACGTTTTTACTATTCTAGCAATGGTTCATTGATATTCATATTTTGAGCATAAGTATTAACTTTAAAAAATGGAAACGTTTTCTACTAAAATAAATAATGTCATTATTGTTATCTTTCCTAAAAACTATCTAGGCTTATCCCTATTCTCACTAAAATTAATAAAAAATCTTAGGATCTAATCAGTCAAAATATTCATTTTTAGATACTATCGGGCTTTACTAATAGCGTTATCAAAAATAGTACACTAATCATTAATCCGCAACTGACACTCTTTAGCTTCATTACTCTTGGCTTCCAACCTATTAAAAGCACATTGAAATCAAAATTTTATTCTAAAATTAAAACCCTCTAAAGATTGGTTGGATTGGCGAATAGCCATTTTCAAGTAATAGTTACTTCAGGGGAAACAATATACAAAATATTAATCCGTCCCAATAATTATATTAAAAAAATATTTTGGAAACGCATTTCATTTATACTATGCTTAGTTCTGTTGAGTCGTTATTCTGTTGTCTTACAATAATTGAGAGGTAGTATAATGAGCATAGTAAATTTGAAAATATCTTCCTATGAGATAAATGATGCAGTTATGGCAGATAATAAAAGTGATACGATCAGTATCCCTTGTGATTCTGATACAGAGTTTTGCATGCAGCTTGATGGTTGGGATGAAAATACCAGTATTCCTGCATTGATTAATGAGAAACCTGTGTTGTTATATCGTCAGCATTATGACAAAGATAATCATCATTGGATAATGAGAGTTGCCTAATCAATGAAGCACTATTCTCTGTGCCACATGCAAATAGTAGGCAAAAAAAGAGGCCTGGTAGATTCCGATTACCGGGCCTTGGGAAATGGCTCTGGCAGAGCCGTGCGCTAAAATTGCCATTGAGACGTAACAAAGTACAATTTAATAGTAGCTTGCCAAATCCATTCTTACCACATCAAATAGCAATTATTTTACATATTTTTAACACAATTTATTTGTTAATTTTTTAATATCAAACTATTTGATTCATAGGTAATGCCTATATCAACAATAGGTATAACATTTCAAATTAAATCAGCACGATAAATATGACATGACAGAGATAACAAGCCTCTTTGCTTACTGATCTATGACAAATGGCGCGACGTGCCCTCCAAGTTAGAACTTAGAAGCAGAAGACTGAGGCTAAAAAGATAGTGATAAACTTATTGGCAGAGCTTTTCAGCCGCAAGTTTCAGGGGTAATACGCGTTCTTCTGTTGTTTTACCCGTTTCAATAGGTTTAAGAAGAATATCAACGGGTTGTGCTTTGATTTCTTTGTTATTCATTTGGCTAGTTGCTATCTCATTAAGCGGATACTGCACAAGCGTTGCAGGATTAATCACAATCAAAGCGCCATTAGCTCTACACTCAAGCATGACTTCTTCCCGAGTAAATGGCCAGCTATCTCCAAATTGTTTCTTACTCACAGTTGTAATAGGAGCAGCTAGTGCACTGAATGTTGTACTGGCTAATAACAGACAACAAAATGTTAATTTCAGTTTCATGTAAATTACCTTGTTAATGCATTGAGTGACAATATAGCGACTATATAGGTGGAATTATACAGGCTGATAGGTTGCAAAAATAGCAACCACTAAGATGGTGGTAGTACCAAGTAATAATTCAGCCCAACTATTAATAATCAAATACTGTAATCGCCCTTTCTTTTTGATATTAGGGACAAGAATATAACGATTAATTAATGCCAATAGCACCATACATCCAACTAAAATCACCTTAAGCCACAACAATGATTGATATTCTGACCCCGAATAATTCAGTGGCCAACCCGGAAGTAAAGTCATCCCACTAATAATCCCAGTCATCAAAACTAATGCAACAGCAATATGACCAAGACGAGAAAACCGGATCATACTCTGAAAAATTTGTCTGTCTAACCCTTCTGATAACTGTTTTTTATCTCGGATAAATTGGATACAAATCAAGAATGGCCATAATCCACCAAACCAATAGGCACTACTAATGAGATGAATAAATTGATTGAAGCGAAAGAGGTCACCGGTTGCACCATCATACATAGCCGCATGGCCAGTAAATGCATGTAGCCCAAGTAAAATAATTGATAAGAAACACAGAAAATATAAGCGAATAGTTTGCTTACGAATAAAAATAACGCCAAGTGTGACTAATGAGAAAACAAGCTCCCAGCGCCAAACTCGCCCAAATGAGGTACCAAATACCCCCTCCCAGATAGAAGAATCAAGCGCATCTTCCCATCCATCGCCCATTAAACCAGCTTGCGCTATCATCCAACCAAAAGCTGTCAATGCCGTAATTACAGCACTCAATATAATACTTTTGTTGATAAAGTGGCGAAACATTTGCGCAAATGAGCCACTGCAAAGAATGACTGCAAAAATTGACATTCCACACATCAACATTGCAGCCACAAAATGGGAAAACCGGATAAAGGTATAAAAAGCCTCAAGTGACATTATTATTTCACTGTAAAGCTATATTCACCTTTTGTTTTATGACCATCGACAGATACTACACTCCAGTTTACATCATACTTACCGGCATTTAATTTCCCTTCAATAGGCACAATGACTTTGGTTTCATTGCTTGAATCTAGAGCAGGTTTACCCGTTTTGATAACAGCATTGTTTGGACCAACAACTTTCACTTTAGTGAAATTTATTTCGATGCCTTCAGAAAAGTTTAGCGTAATGAATTCTGGTGCTTGCTCAACAGCTGCGCCTTCAGCAGGAAGTTGATCTTTAAGATGCGCATGAGCGAAAGCTTGTTGAAATGACATACCTAAGAATAGAACCGCCACAGCACTTAATTTGCGCCATGAAGATGTAATTTGCTGGATTGGCATAATAACCTCTTAATTTGCAGGTGAATTTAGTTTTATTACCAATCATTATACGGAAAAAGTGATATTTATCCGCTAGAAAAACTGTTTTTTATAGCTTAATGTGTGACTACTGGCACAAAATTAAAAGAAAAAAGCTCATGCTAGTTGAAATGAATCCTTATACTTCATGAGCTTATTTGTATTTTTTATTAAACGTGAGCAGCGTTAGACATGTTTTTTAGATCTTTATCTAACAAGAATAGCGCTTTTCCACTATCCCCAACCATATCAAGTTTGTCTAAGATAGATTTGAACAGTTTTTCTTCTTCATGTTGCTCAGCAACATACCATTGTAGGAAGTTAAATGTTGAATAGTCTTTAGCTGTAATCGCTAAATCAGCCAAGTTATTAATTTCAGCTGTAATTTGCTGTTCATGTTGATAAGTTTGGTTGAAAACATCAGCAATTGATTCAAAATCAACAGGTGGTGCAGCAATTTGCCCTAATAGTGGCAATGCACCTGTATCACTAAGGTAATCGAACAAGCGTTGCATATGTTCCATTTCTTCACTCGAGTGTGCTTTTAAAAATGCAGCTGCACCTTCATAACCTTTATCACTACACCATGCACTCATCTGTAAATATAAATTAGCAGAATAAAACTCAAGGTTTAATTGCTCGTTTAATTTTTTAATTATGTTATCAGTTAACATATTTTTTCCTTAGTAAATAAAATTAACACCTTTATTATGCATATTATGAAAATAAATAAAACCCTAAAACAATAATAAAACAAAAAATGCAATTTACTGATAATTAATAACTTTCCGTAAATTTAATAATAATCAATCTCATTATATTTAATATCATTTATATCGTATTATTAACCTAAAAAAGAATTATTACTATTTAATCATCCTCACATCTATCACTGTTATTACAGATTAATTAAAGAAATTAAATCTTATATTACAAAGCCCTTTTAAGATTAGAATGAATATTTTCATGTTGCATGTAAACACAGAGCACAGTATTTTATTTATCAAAAGAATGATTGAGAGTCAGCATGAACTATAACCTTGCATTATTGCCAAAAGAAGAAAGAGATAAAATTAACATAGACTTACTTGCTTCAGGTGTTGCTTTCAAAGAACGCTATAATATCGCCGTGATCCCCGAAGCCATAGAAAGGGAACAACCGGAGCATTTAAGAGCCTATTTTAGAGAAAGGTTAGTCCATTACCGCCAATTATCTCAAAATTTCTCACGACTCCCTTTTGAGCCAAAGAGTCGCTAGTCTAGTTTTGAGGCATTAACAATAATAACAGAAGAATGTTGTCATTCCTTGCTAGTTATTTCTAAAAATACTTGGGTTAAGCTTAATGATACCGAATCACATATTTTTTATATGTGATTCGGATAAGAACAATAATTAATCAATTATCATCCTAGCAGATAGGAACTTATTTAGCGGTATTGTAGGTAATAGTATTATTCTCACAATCAACAACCACATGATAATGTAGGTCAACTTTAGAACCTCTCACTATGAGTGGTATTTTATACGTTGTTTCTGTTTTTACTACATCCTGATTATTAATCCACGCAACCGCTTTTTTACCTACTAGATCTTTTTCTTCTGTCCAACGAGGTAATCTATTATGCATAAAATCGTTTTTTACTTGAGCAGCAACTTGAGGCTCAGTCAAATTTTTACAGCTCACAAAAGGCGCCGCTTTTCCTTCATCTTTGTTAGCACTTAACGCCATAGAACTAAATAACAGCGCACAACTTCCAAAAAGAATTCCCACTTGCTTACCAAATTTCATATCGCCTCCAAGTCCTAATAAATATTAGACTCTTTAAATTAGATTAATCACTGTGATTAATCTAATTTGGCAAATGGCAACTATTCACCTTAAGCTCAAATGCGACTAATTAATCACAGTATAAAAAACATTACTAAAGTAATATGTAGCAGATTTTAGCATAAATGTTAATAGTTTGTTCTTTATATATTAATCTTCATCTTCAAAACGAACATGAATTTGCTCTTTATCTTTATGTTTTTCGCGGATCTCTTGTGCAACGAGTGCTATGGCTTCCCCACTACTCATTCCATCAGCCATTAACTGATGAATACGTTCTACCGCATCTTGCTGTTCTTCATGATTAAGTGCTGGTATACCTGCTAACATATTAAAACCTCTTAGCGTAATAACTGATTAATCCCATTCACTCTTCAAGCTAGTGCAAACAATATATGAAGCTTAGAACTTCCTTGTTATGTATTGCTCAACAACAACTAAAATAATGTTGGGTATACAAAAAATTTAAATGAATTTTAACAGCTCTTGCGCCCATAAGATAAGATTATATGTTAATCTTAAAAACAGTCTTTTAAAGCACTTTATGTTATGGAAATGGCTATCAATAAAATACAACTACCTTATCATTCTGAAGCGGCTATTGATTATTTTACCCCTATAGCTCATCAGCCTTGGGCAATGCTGCTCCATTCTGGTAATGCGAAACACCCGCATAGTCGATTTGATATTATTGTGGCAGATCCTGTTGCAACATTAATCACAATCGGTAATCAAACGACTTATACTCATTCGAAAAAAATTGAAATTTCGGATGAAGATCCTTTCACATTGCTAGAAAACGCAATTAAAAAATTCACGCCTAAACTTTGCCATGATAATACTTTACCCTTTACAGGTGGCGCACTGGGTATTTGGAGTTACGATTTAGGCCGCCGAGTTGAACGCCTTCCACAAATTGCAAAACAAGATCTGCAATTTCCCGATATGGCGGTAGGTATTTATTTATGGGCGTTGATTGTCGATCATCAAGAACAAACCGTTACGCTCTTTAGTTATGATAATATTACCGACAGATTAGATTGGTTAACTAAACAAAAAGCGTCACGCAAAACTAAATTTACACTGACAACACCGTGGCATTCGAATATGTCACAAAAAGAATATGATC
The DNA here is from genome assembly GCF_000314895.2 of Providencia sneebia DSM 19967. Taxonomy (GTDB): domain Bacteria; phylum Pseudomonadota; class Gammaproteobacteria; order Enterobacterales; family Enterobacteriaceae; genus Providencia; species Providencia sneebia. Next base: position 2,413,879 of record NZ_CM001773.1, read on the forward strand.
AGAAGATTGCCAAAATTCATGAATATTTACGCAATGGCGATTGCTATCAAATTAATTTAGCTCAACGTTTTCAAGCTAAATATAAAGGAAACGAATGGGACGCCTTTTTATTACTCAACAAACACAATCAAGCGCCTTTTTCCTCTTATATTTGTTTACCTGATAATACTGTGATCAGCCTTTCTCCCGAGCGTTTTATTCTTTTACAGGACGGACAAATACAAACGCGTCCAATTAAAGGTACATTACCGCGTTTGGAAGACGAACAAAGTGATGCTGCACAAATAGAAAAACTGGCTAACTCACCAAAAGATCGCGCAGAAAACCTTATGATCGTTGATTTAATGCGTAATGATATTGGACGAGTGGCTAAACCAGGAAGCGTTAAAGTTCCAGAGCTATTTGTTGTGGAAACTTTCCCTGCAGTTCATCATTTAGTCAGCACGATTACAGCAACTTTGTCGACCAATAATAGTGCAACCGATTTATTACGCGCATGCTTTCCTGGTGGTTCTATTACGGGTGCCCCAAAAATTCGCGCAATGCAAATTATCGAAGAGTTAGAGCCTAATCGCCGCAATGGATATTGTGGCTCAATAGGCTATATTAGTTTTTGTGGAAATATGGATAGCAGTATTACAATAAGAACTTTATTAACTAATAATAAAAAACAGATTTTTTGTTGGGCTGGCGGTGGTATTGTCGCTGATAGCCAAGCAGATAAAGAATATCAAGAGACATTTGATAAATTGCAACTTATCTTACCAATATTAGGAGAATTGCAACGCGATGACGGAACTGAATGAATTTATTAATCGATTTCAGTTTACTTTGCCTCTTACTCACCAGCCTAAACGCTCGGTGGGTAAAACCGCGGCTGTACTTCTTCCAATTATCAATAAATCGACACCAACCTTATTATTAACCCAACGCTCTCCTCTTTTGCGCTCTCATGCGGGGCAAGTTGCTTTCCCTGGGGGTGCAAAAGATCCTGAAGATAAATCATTAGTGTCGACAGCGCTACGAGAAGCTTATGAAGAAGTCGCGATCCCTCCAGAAAAAGTGCAGATATTAGGTCAACTGACACCGCAACAAAGTATTGGTGGCTATGAAGTCACCCCCATTGTTGGCTTACTGCCCGATGGAATTAATTACCAACCTAATCCAAGTGAAGTTGCTGATGTCTTCGAAGTCCCTTTATTTGATGCATTATCTCTTCACCAACATAAATATATTGACATCAATCGCGCCGGAAAACGTAATCGTGTTTTCTTTTATTGGTATAATGGTCACCTTATTTGGGGACTCACTGCATCAATCATTCATCAGCTCGCCCTTCAACTCAAATAATCATTAAATGAAAAGTTAGAATACATTTTGTGCTATTGAGTATTAGTTAAGCCTTTGTGACTACCTTATTTTAAAAAATAATTTAAACTTACTGGTTAACACTACTAAATAACAGTAAAGTAGCGCGCTTTAAAATAAATCACTAAATATTTTAATTTTTAAGGAGTCCAACGTGATAAGCGTTTTCGACATGTTTAAAGTGGGCATAGGTCCTTCAAGCTCTCATACCGTCGGTCCAATGAAGGCGGGAAAAGAATTTGTCGATGATTTGGTTAATAAGGAATTATTACCACGCGTCACACGCATTGCGGTTGACGTTTACGGCTCTCTTTCTCTTACTGGAAAAGGTCACCATACTGATATAGCAATCATTATGGGACTTGCTGGCAATTTACCTGCAACTGTTGATATTGAGTCTATCCCAAGTTTTATTGAAAATGTTGAGCAAACTGAAAAGTTATTACTCGCCAATGGCACTCACATTGTCGATTTTCCTCGCTCTGGTGGCATGAATTTCCGCTCAGATAACCTTCCGTTGCATGAAAATGGCATGACCATTCATGCATTTGCGGGTGATGAGGAAATTTATACGAAAACTTACTACTCAATTGGTGGTGGTTTTATTGTTGATGAAGAACATTTTGGTCAATCAACACTTGATAGCAAGCCGGTTTCTTATCCGTTCAATTCGGCTGAAGAGCTATTATTGAATTGTAAAAAATCAGGTTTATCTATCTCTAGTTTAATGATGAAAAATGAGCTGGATCTTCATACAAAAGAAGAAATAGATGCCTATTTCGCTGATGTTTGGCACACAATGGTTGCATGTATTGAAAGAGGATTAAACACCGAGGGTGTTTTACCTGGGCCATTACGTGTTCCACGTCGTGCACCAGCGCTTAATCGTCTTGTGACTTCATCAAGTAAGCTTTCTAATGACCCGATGAATGTTATTGACCTAATCAACATGTTTGCCCTTGCAGTGAATGAGGAGAATGCCGCTGGTGGGCGTGTTGTCACAGCACCGACAAATGGCGCTTGTGGTATTGTTCCTGCTGTATTGGCGTACTACAACCACTGTATCGAACCTGTAACACCAGAGCTTTATACTCGCTATTTTCTAGCCTCCGGCGCAATTGGTATTCTTTATAAAATGAATGCTTCAATTTCTGGTGCAGAAGTTGGCTGTCAAGGTGAAGTCGGTGTTGCTTGTTCAATGGCCGCAGCGGGTTTAACAGAATTATTTGGTGGTAGCCCAGAACAGGTCTGTGTTGCAGCTGAAATTGGTATGGAACATAACCTCGGCTTAACTTGTGACCCTGTAGCAGGTCAAGTACAAGTGCCATGTATTGAGCGAAATGCAATTGCCTCTGTTAAAGCAGTCAATGCAGCGCGTATGGCATTACGTCGTACCAGTGAACCTCGTGTTTCACTCGATAAAGTCATCGAAACGATGTACGAAACGGGTAAAGATATGAATGCAAAATATCGTGAAACGTCTCGTGGCGGCCTTGCAATCAAAGTTCAATGTGACTAATTGATAGTTAAAAGTATCATCAAACTATCAAATTTAGCTAACTAGCCTCTCGTTTTAATTCCCATTATGCACTAATTTTAATATTTAGAATTAGTGCATAATATTTTCATCTTTATTAACCCTATTTTCTTTATTAAATTTGACTTATTACGATAATCTTTTATTACAATAAAAAGTTTTTATTTTTCCCACTTAATAAAAAAAATCATTAACCCACATATTTTTCAAAATGCAACTTGTATCAGAATATCCCACTGCTGAAACGAGTCATATTTCACACGATTTTGACGTTTTTTAACCATCCCATACAGTTTTTCAGGTTTTTCACGTTACCGATAACAAAATATCTATCTAACAGATAAACATTAATGCGGTTTATTTATTAAAAAAATGTGTTATGTCGATATATAGATGCGTTTTATTTGGAATAAAATCGGGGTTTTAAATTTTCTGACACAAAACAAGTTTTTCTATTACTACAAAATGTTATGCTGTTTGCATTAACTCTATTAGTTAGATTGTTAACGGCTTTCTAACTAGATTTATTTAGTTAATATTATCGACTAATATTAACTACGTGACTTTCTATTTTAGGAGGGTTAATACATCTGATTTCTTTTGTCCTAATATGTAAATTCCATTCTATCTGTTAAGAGGGAAATTAAGTGAGTATAGCAATTATGATTGGTACCCACGGTGTAGCGGCAGAACAGCTTCTCCGGACGACCGAAATGCTGATTGGCGAGCAAGAAAATGTCTCGTTTATCGATTTCGTGCCAGGAGAAAATGCCGATACCCTGTTTGATAAGTACACAGTAAAGCTAGCTGACCTCAATACATCTGAGGGAGTATTATTTTTAGTTGATACATGGGGTGGTAGTCCATTCAATGCTGCTAGCAGAATAGTCAACGAGCACGATAATTACGAAATCGTTACGGGTGTCAACGTTCCTATGCTGGTTGAAACCTTTATGTGCCGTGATGACAATCCATCATTAGATGAATTGATCAATGTTGCTTTAGAAACAGGTCGTGGTGGTATACGCGCTCTGAAATTCAAAGAGCAAGAAGCCACTACAACATCAGAACCTGCACCAGCGCCAAAACAAGCGCCAGTGGCTGTAGAAACTGTAACTGCTGCACCAGGCGAACATATGTTCATCGCGCTAGCACGTATTGATGACCGTTTGATTCATGGGCAAGTCGCAACACGTTGGACAAAAGAGACTCGGGTAAAACGTATTATCGTTGTCAGTGATGAAGTTGCTAATGATCAGGTTCGCTCAACATTGCTAAAACAAGTTGCCCCTCCAGGTGTTACTGCTCACGTTGTTGATGTTGCAAAATGTATTCGAGTTTATAACAACCCGAAATATGCAGGCGAACGCGTTATGTTATTGTTCACAAACCCAACAGATGTACAACGTCTTGTTGAAGCGGGTGTCGATATCAAATCCGTCAACATTGGTGGTATGGCTTTCCACGAAGGTAAAACCCAAGTCACAAATGCAGTCTCTATTAACCAAAAAGATATTGATGCATTCAATTATCTGAACGATAAAAAAATTGAGTTAGAAGTCCGTAAAGTATCTTCTGATGGTAAAGTTCAGATGATGGATTTAATTAAAAAACTAAAGAATTAGTCTCACTAACTTATTACTAATATTGATTTTTATCATTACTCGAAAACAGATTTACCAAACTCGTTTGGTTACAGGAGATTAAACAATGGAACTTACCGTTGTTCAAATAGTACTGGTTTTCATCGTTGCTTGTATCGCTGGTATGGGGTCAATCCTTGATGAATTTCAGTTCCATCGCCCGCTCATCGCTTGTACGCTGATCGGTATCGTATTAGGTGATATGCAAACAGGTATCATCATCGGTGGTACATTGGAAATGATCGCGTTAGGTTGGATGAATATCGGTGCTGCTGTTGCACCTGATGCCGCACTTGCCTCGATTATATCGACCATCTTGGTTATCGCTGGTGGTCAAAGTATTGGTGCAGGTATTGCTATCGCGATCCCACTTGCGGCTGCTGGACAAGTACTGACTATTATTGTTCGTACCATCACTGTTGCATTCCAACATGCTGCCGATAAAGCTGCAATCAATGGTAATCTCAGAGCAATTAGCTGGATCCATGTTTCTGCATTAATACTGCAAGCTATGCGTATCGCAATTCCTGCGCTTATTGTTGCTGTTTCTGTGGGTACATCAGAAGTTAAACAAATGCTTGATTCTATTCCGCAAGTCGTGACCGATGGTCTGAACATTGCGGGTGGTATGATTGTTGTTGTCGGTTACGCGATGGTTATCAACATGATGCGTGCTGGATATCTGATGCCATTCTTCTACCTAGGCTTTGTTACTGCTGCATTTACTAATTTCAACCTGGTTGCACTTGGTGTTATCGGTGCTGTTATGGCTATCCTGTATATCCAACTCAGCCCGAAATATAACAAATCAACAGTGGTTGTTGCCCAAGGCAGTGGCAGTAATAACAACCTTGACAATGAATTAGACTAGGGGGAGCGCAAAATGGTTGATACAACAAGTCCTACAGCGAAAAAACTCACACAAGGTGATGTCCGCAGCGTCTTCTTACGTTCTAACCTGTTACAAGGTTCTTGGAACTTTGAACGGATGCAAGCACTTGGTTTTTGTTATGCAATGGTACCGGTAATTCGTCGTCTTTATCCAGAAAATAACGACGATCGTAAACAAGCGATTAAACGCCATCTTGAATTCTTTAACACGCATCCATATGTGGCTGCACCAGTACTTGGTGTAACAATGGCAATGGAAGAACAGCGTGCTAACGGTGCAGACATCGATGATGGTGCAATTAACGGTATCAAAGTTGGTCTAATGGGGCCTCTTGCTGGTGTTGGTGACCCAATCTTCTGGGGTACCGTTCGTCCAGTTTTTGCTGCTCTTGGTGCGGGTATTGCGATGACAGGTAGTCTGTTAGGCCCTATCCTGTTCTTCGTCTTATTTAACTTAGTGCGTTTGCTCACTCTTTACTATGGCGTGTCTTACGGCTATAAAAAAGGTGTTGATATTGTTCAAGATATCGGTGGTGGTTTCCTACAAAAACTGACTGAGGGGGCATCAATTCTCGGTTTGTTTGTTATGGGGGCCTTGGTCAATAAATGGACACATGTTGATATTCCCGTTATTGTTTCAAGCATCGAAAACCCTGCAACAAAAGTCATGGAAATTAAAACAGTTCAGGATATTTTAAATGACCTGATGCCTGGATTGGTTCCTCTATTATTGACCTTTGCTTGTATGTGGCTATTAAGACGTAAAGTCAATCCATTATGGATCATTATCGGCTTCTTCGGCCTAGGTATCCTCGGTGCGTGGCTTAAATTCTTAGCGCCATAATGATACATTTATAATAATATCACTAATTGAAATGGGAGGTTGCAACCTCCCGTTTTTGCTTTTAAGCTTTCTATTATGTTGACTTAGCAAGGGCACGCAAAATGACCTTAAATGATTTCATTCTGGCCATTATTATTTTACTAATGCTTTTATATGCAATTTATGATGAATTCATTCAACACTTGTTGAAAGGGAAAACACTTTTAAAAATCAATCTAAAACGCAAACATCGTGTTGATGCTATTATTTTCATTGTATTAATCTGCATCGTTATTTACACCAATATTACTCGTCATGGAAATATATTAACCACTTATTTATTAATGGTTACCATATTAATGGCAATTTATTTAGCATTCATTCGCACACCTAAATTATTTTTTAAGCAATCTGGATTCTACTTCGCTAATATATTTATATTATATGACCGAATAAAAACAATGAATTTATCGAGTGATGGTATTTTAATTATAGGTTTAGAACATAAAAAAATTCACATTCAAGTTTCACAACTTGATGATTTACAAAGAATATATGAATTCCTTATTAATCATAAGTAATTAACATATATATTTAAATTATAAAAGAGGTTAATTTTAATATAAAGTAACCTCTTTTGTTTTATTATCGCAAATGAAAATTATTATCAATTACAATAAATAGCCACAATAATTTAAGTGTTGTCTTTTAATTATTTTATGATATCGTTCGAAACAAGTCATTGGGGAGTAGCCTGTTCTAGATATTATTCTAGAAAGTCCGTATCAACATACTCGTTTGAATTTAAACGTGGTGCGGACACCATTTCGGTTGGCAAGACCATAGACACATAAATAAGCCTTTTGGTTGGGGGTAATTTATGTGTTATATGGATTCACCAACCGAGGTTTTGTTATGAGCTTCTACGCCACACTAATCCTAGCACTTGCCCTATCAATGGATGCTTTCGCTGTCGCAATTTGTAAAGGTGCTGTACTGCACAAACCCCGTTTTAAAGAAATTCTCCGAACTGGTTTCATTTTTGGTTTTATCGAAGCATTAACACCTATTATTGGTTGGTCAATTGGTATACTTGCCAGCCAATATGTCGTTCGTTGGGATCATTGGATAGCGTTTGCACTTCTTTTCATACTTGGCGCTCGTATGATTTGGCAAGGGTTTAAGAATCAAGAAGAAAATAAAAACTGCGAACAACCTTCTCGAAATAGCTCAATGAGTTTAGTTTTATCCGCTATTGCCACCAGCTTAGATGCGATGGCAATTGGTCTTGGTCTTGCATTCTTACAAGTCGACATTATGCACACCGCTATGACCATAGGTTTAATGACTATGGTGATGGCAACGATTGGTATGATGATTGGCCGTTATGTTGGCCCATTACTCGGAAAAAAAGCAGAAATTATCGGTGGCATTGTTTTAATTGGAATTGGATTTAATATTCTATTAGAGCACCTTGAATTATTTATATACGCTGCTTAATAATTCCTTCCCCTGTAATGCAGGGGAATTTCACCTATTTCACTCATCTTTCAATTGATAAACACGAACCGTAAAATCAGCAGTATAGGATTTAACACCAGAACCCTTTAATTGCTGTTTAACATCTTCAGAAGCCCGCCATGCAAAAGGTGTCATTTGCAATAAATCAAATGCTTCTTGTCCTGTTAATTGCATTGAATATTTTAATCTGCTTTCATCTAATAATTGAAACTGTGGCAAATCTTCATCTTTTATGGGATGAAGTTTAACGTCAGAATAAATTAATTGCTTTAATTCTTGTAGATGCTCCGGTGCTGGAGTCACCGTAATTAAAATTCCGCTGTCCTCTAAAACTCGAGATAACTCATCCGCTTTGCAAGGCGCATAAATACGGATAATAGTAGCAATACTTTTAGGTRAAAAAGGTAAACGATGGCTTGAGGCAACACAAAAATTAACAGATGAATAACGCTTTGCCGCATACCGAATAGCAACCTTAGAAACATCTAAACCAAAAACAGAAGTTGCTTTATTTTGTTGGTTTAGTTGCTGTAAGAAATAATCAGTGTAGTACCCTTCTCCGCAACCAATATCTAAAATAGCTTGGTTCTTTTCAGGAAGAAATTGAATAAGACGTTTTGCAACAAAATCTCTCATGTGATCGTAATGACCAGCATTTAAAAAATGCCTTCTTGACTGCATCATTTCACTACTATCGCCGGGATCTTTTGAACGCTTATGCTGAACAGGAAGTAAATTAACATAGCCTTCTTTCGCGCAATCAAATTGATGGTTTGATTCGCATTTCCAACTATTATTGGATAATTGTAAAGGTTTAAAGCACAGAGGACATTGATAATTCATAGTTTGGTTAGTTCTGCCAAATAAAACTAGTATATCATATAAATAGACACATTACTGATGCTCAATAACTCCAAAACTCTAGCAGCCAACAATATCGGTATATTTTATTATCAAAATATAGGATATAAAGTAAGCTGCTAACATATTTAGCAGCCTACTCATAACTAATCTAGTTTATTATTAACTTTTACGACTCAGACAATCATCAATAATTGTTTCAGAGGCCCTTTCAGCAATCATCATTATAGGTACGTTTGTATTCCCACTTGGAACATGCGGCATCACCGAACCATCAATAACTCGGAGGTTTTGTGTTCCGCGAACTTTAAATGATAAATCGACTGCTGAATTTTCTGGTTTATCGCCCATTCTACATGTACCAACTGGGTGAAATATAGTAGAGGCACTATTTCTGATATAATCAATTAATTCTTCATCTGTTGTTAATGCAGGTGGTGGTGCTAATTGCTCTGTCACAACCTCTTTCAATGAAGGCGAATCTAATAATGATAAACCAAATTTAACCGCGCGAAGCATTCCATCAATGTCTTCTTTTGCCGTTAAATAATTGAATAATATTTTTGCCTGATCTTTAGGATCTTTACTTCTCAATAAAACTTCACCACGCGATTTTGGTATTACATACGCCATTTCTAATAGAATACCGTTAGTATCTTCAGGTTTATGAGAAGCTTTAGGATCAAGCAATTGAGGTGGAATTGCAGGGTTCACATGTAATTGCGTTTCTGGACGTCCATCACCATCAAGATCAAGAAAACCACCTGACTCAACAATATTTGAAGCAACAACACCGTCTTTATTACCCAACCATTCTAATCCTACTTCCATCATTTTTAACCCTTTTGTATATTCAAGAATATTCGGGGTTAACGATGGTGTTTTAGCACATACAGGGACAAATAAATGGTCATGCAAATTCTTACCAACATGCGGATTATCTGCAATTAAATCTATTCCAACTTCTGCAAGATGCTCTTTTGGGCCTACTCCAGATAATAATAGTAATTTTGCTGTCGCAATTGATCCCGCAGTCACAATAACTTCAAAATTACATTTTGCAGTTTCTACTTCTCTATCATGCAAATATTCAACACCAACCGCTTTATCACCATCAAAAAGAATTTTATGGACTTCAGCTTTCGTGACTATCTTTAATCTTTCACTATCTTTAACTTCATCAAGATAACAATAAGCAGCACTAGCTCGACGTCCTTCATGCGTTGTGGTTTGGTAAAAACCAATACCCTCTTGAGACTCACCATTAAAATCATTTACATATTGATGACCTTTTTCTTGTGCGGCACGAATATAAGCTAAACTTATTGGGTGACGCAAACGTGCTTCACTGGCATAAACATGACCATGTGTTCCATGATATTTATTCGATAAGCTTTCATTTTTTTCAGCGCGTTTAAAATAAGGTAAAACATCCTTATAGCTCCACCCAGGGCAATTATATAAATTTTCCCAATCATCATAATCTTGAGGATTACCTCTAACATGGAGCATTGCATTAACACTACTACCACCCCCAATAACTTTTCCTTGAGGTACAATTGTTTTTCGATTATTTAAACCAGGTTCTGGTTCAGTTTCATATGACCAAGTATGTTTTAATGCAAAAGGAATTCCAGCCGGCATATGGATAAAAGGATCTTTATCATCTGGACCTGCTTCTATTAATAATACTGTCGCATTTGTTTCTTTAATTAACTTATTCGTAATAACACAACCTGAAGAGCCACCACCAACCACGATATAGTCATAGACTTTATCTTTCATACCTATCTCCTAGTTTATTTTTATAAGAACCTATAATTTATTACATATATTATCTCTTAAAAACTTACCAAATCGTGCCGTGAAAATCAGTCGATTATTTAATTAATATTTATTTTCTTTAATTACAATAAACTATATTCAACCACAAAAGATAATTTATTATTTTAAATAACTTCAGCTCTTTAATAGATATTCTTAAAATGCGATTATAAATAAGAGAATTTTAAACTTTATTTGGCAGACCATATTATTTAAAGATGAAAGAGAAACAATAAATTACTTATTTTTCAATTCACTATACAACAATCACTTTTTTAAGATAAAAATAGATATAATAAATCGATTACTTCAAAAATATAATAACCTAAAATGTTCATCTAAAAATAAATCATAAAATCAAAAGACACTTAGTTTAAGTATTTAATAACGCTTTAATAGAAACAATCTCCATATCCCAATAAAATATAACAACATACATTAATAAACGATTAAATCACATACACAATAAAATTGTAACAATACAAATAGATATTTTTAAGTTTCGATTGATTATAATTCCCCATAAAATAATCAATAAACAAAACAATAAATATTTATATAATAAATTCTTATTTAGACTAAAAAAAACAGTCTATTAATTATCATAACAATTGTCATACTGCTCTATTTTTGATTGTCATATAAATTATAAATTTATAATCAAGCATCGAGATAATAGAAATAAATCGTATTCTAAAATAATCAACATTACAAAAGAATCGATTTTTACATGCGTTTAGATAGCTATTTTGACAGTCAGTACTAGCTAATTCTTATTTGGGGTATTTATCTCAACGTCTATGTGAGATCTATATTGATAAAGTACTTAAAAAACAATTGAATAAAGAAGCATACTTAATAAAATTTATCGCACTGTTTTTAAATTTTATTGCAATATAACAGTGCGGTAAATTTATCATTCATTGTATTAATTATGATGTTCAATAATCATTACAGCGGTTGTATCTGGCTCTAAAGCCCGTAATACATGAGTAACATCACCGGGATAGCAAATATAATCACCGGGTTGTAATTCTTGTTGATTATCTAGCGTTCCGACCATTGCACTACCACTAATAATAATAATATGTTCAGTCACATTTTTACTGTGAGGATCTGACACCCTGTCTTTTCCCGGTTGAGCAATTACGGTATATATATCGCGTTTTGCTCCCATAGGACAGGATGACAATAAAAAAGCATGGTAATACGCTTTTTCTGCGCTAATTTTAAAGCCATCACCTTTGCGAATAACTTTGACTTCAGATTGTGGTGCTGAAATAAGCTGAGAAAACGGAATGTTTAATGCAACACAAATCGCCCAGAGTGTTTCAATACTTGGGTTCCCTTGGCCTGCTTCTAATTGAGATAATGTGGATTTTGCAACACCAGCTCGTCTTGCAATTTCAGAAAGCGAAAGGCCCGCTTTTTTTCTCTCTCGGGCAAGGGCTTGAGAAATAATTTCAATAGGCGCACAAGGCGATGACATCATAGCTTCCTTTAAAATCATCTTGCAAAAAAATAATTCGTTCAACATAATGAACGATATGTTCAATTAAAAATACAATGTTCAATGCAAATTAACAATAGACTTGATAATAACGTACTTAGAGACATTCTGCTTGTTTCATTAGCAGATGGTATTGTTGGTATCTCTTATGGTGCTTTGGCTCATACACAAGGGTTTGATTTTTGGGTGCCATTAGTATTATCCATTTTCGTTTTAGCTGGCGCTTCTGAGTTTCTTTTTATTGGTGTAGTGGCAATGGGAGGAAGTGCAATTTATGCAGCGATTGCTGGATTAATGGTTAATGCACGACATATTCCCTTCAGTATGGCCATAAAAGATTTGCCCGGGAAAGGGCTTAAATCGCTATTAGGCTTTCATATATTAAATGATGAAAGTGTTGTATTTGGCTTATCTCAACAAACGGCTGAACAGAATAAACTTGCCTTTTGGGCATGTGGGTTGAGCATTTTACTTGTTTGGCCTTTAGGAACCATGATAGGCATTTATTTAGGATCATTTATTGTTGATATTAAGATGTTAGGGTTAGATGCGATGTTCCCCGCTATTATCTTAGCACTAAGTTTACCTGCATTAAAAAATAAACCAACACGTAATGCCGCGATTATTGGTAGTGTCATTGCTCTTATAACAACGTTATTTTTACCTGTAGGGATCCCTGTTTTATTGTCGTTAGTTGGCGTGTTATTTGTGCTAAGGAGAATATAATGTCCGCAGTATCTATTATTACAGGAATTATTATTCTTGCTGTTGGCACATATGCTATGCGTCTTTCAGGAATATTACTTAACAATAGGTCTAGTGTTTCACCTCGAGTAAAAGAGATACTTTCATTATCAGCAATTGTTATTTTATTTTCAGTGGCAATAACCTCAACATTTTTTGATGGTGATCAACTTGCTGATATATCAAAAATTATTGGTGTTGGGGTAGCAGGCGTTCTTACTTGGAAAAAAAAGCCATTTATTATGATTGTGCTTAGCGCGGCAGTAGTGACAGCTGGGTTACGTTGGCTAATAAAGCTTTAGGAATAAACTAACAATGAACGTTACGATGATCAAATAAATATCCTCCGGTATAACTGCTGACAAAATCCTCGCTTTTTAGTTCGAACTTTGTCAGCAACCTGAGGCCCACTACGAACCTTTTTCATTCTTGCCTTATACATACGCACCATAAATTAAAATTCAGACATATACACTCTGTTTTTCATTTGTATTTTATACAATGATTAATATATTGGAGAGAAAAGCTAAGGCGAAGAAAATGAAAAAAAACGATTTTGCAAATCTATGCCAACAACTGAATGACGCTGGAGCAAAAAACCCTAAGTCGTGGGCTAACAGTGAGTTACAAGAAAATATCCCGCAATTTGCTCGTTTTCTAGTGCTTCGCGGTTTAACAGATATTTATCGGGATGTTGATTGTAATTTAGGTGAAATGGACAATTACTCCTCAAGTACATTAGCAACATATGAAAAATTAACCTCAGTTTTTGATGAAAAGGAGCTTAAAAAATTCCTTCACATTTATGGTCGAGCACTTATAGGCAATGTTATTGATCTTCTGGATGAAGGATACCTATATGATGTAACTGAAAAAGTTGGTTGGGGGTTAATGGAACTAGATGAAAATGGAACCACAACGGATCGGCTTATTCAGGGTTTGCATGAAGATTACCTAGAATTTGAAGAGACTGAAATTAATACAAACTTAGATGATAAATAATATAGCTAGTTTCCTCACGCCTTTATTTGAGTACAAAAAAGCACCAGTAACCTACTGATGCTTTTGAATTTATCGATAACTAAAAACTGTTATCAACAATAACTATATTATTCCCACTCAATTGTTGCTGGTGGTTTTCCGCTGATGTCATAAACAACTCGGGAAATACCGTTAACTTCATTGATAATACGGTTTGAAACGCGACCTAGGAAATCATATGGCAGATGCGCCCAATGTGCGGTCATAAAGTCAATTGTTTCAACTGCGCGTAAAGAAACAACCCAATCATATTTACGGCCATCGCCCATTACACCGACCGAGCGCACTGGTAAGAAAACAGTAAATGCTTGGCTTACTTTATGATAAAGGTCGGCTTTGTGTAGCTCTTCAATGAAGATAGCATCTGCACGACGTAGCAAATCACAATATTCTTTCTTCACTTCACCAAGTACACGTACACCAAGACCTGGGCCTGGGAATGGATGGCGATATAACATGTCGTAAGGCAGTCCCAGCTCAAGACCAATCTTACGCACTTCATCTTTAAATAGCTCTTTTAATGGCTCCACAAGTCCAAGTTTCATATCATCGGGTAATCCACCAACATTATGGTGAGATTTGATCACATGCGCTTTACCTGTTGCCGATGCAGCTGATTCAATGATATCTGGGTAAATAGTTCCTTGTGCTAACCATTTAACTTGTGTTTGTTTTGATGCTTCTTCATCAAAAACATCAATAAATACATGACCAATCGCTTTACGTTTTGCTTCTGGATCGGCTATGCCCGCTAACGCATTAAGGAAACGATCTTCCGCTTTAACATGAATGATATTTAGGTCAAATTTGCCCGCAAACATTTCCATAACCTGCTCTGCTTCGTTCAAACGAAGTAAGCCATTATCTACAAACACGCAAGTTAAACGCTTACCAATCGCACGATTTAGTAGTAACGCTGTAACTGATGAATCAACACCACCTGATAGCGCTAGAATAACGTGATCATCACCAATCTGCTCTTTTAAACGTTCAACAGTGTCATCAATGATAGCCGCTGGTGTCCACAGCGTTTCACAATGGCAAATGTCTTTTACGAAACGAGTGAGAATGTTAAGACCTTGATAGGTATGAGTTACTTCTGGATGGAACTGTACGCCATAGAATTTTTTGTCTTCATTTGCCATGATAGCAAATGGGCAGCTTGGTGTGCTGGCAATCGTTTTAAAACCGGCTGGAATAGCGGTGACTTTATCACCATGGCTCATCCAAACATCAAGAATTGGTGTACCATCTTCATTGAGTGAATCTTGGATATCACGGAATAGCTCGCATTGTTCAGAAACTTCAACTTTTGCATAGCCAAATTCACGCTCACCGGAAACTTCAACTGTACCACCTAGTTGCATAGACATGGTTTGCATGCCATAACAGATACCTAATACAGGAACACCTGCATTGAAAACGTAGTCTGGTGCACGAGGGCTATCATTTTCAGTTGTGCTTTCTGGTCCACCAGAAAGAATAATACCGTTTGGATTAAATTCTCGGATTTGTTCTTCTGAAACGTCCCACGCCCAGAGTTCACAATAAACGCCAATTTCACGAATTCGACGAGCAATCAACTGTGAATATTGTGAGCCGAAATCTAGAATAAGAATGCGATGTTTATGGATATTTGTTGTCATTTGAGGCGAATTCCAAAAATTCAAGTCAAAATAAAAAACCAGTGGCTCTGTATTAAACAACAAAGCCACCCTGAATCATGATACTTCGAGTTGCCAAAGTATGTCTTCACGCAATCAAAGCTTATTTAGTAATATTTACTGCCCCAAACGGTAGTTTGGAGACTCTTTAGTGATGGTGACATCATGCACATGGCTTTCTTGAATACCTGCGCCACTAATCCGAACAAATTCAGCTTTAGTTCTCAGTAAATCAATAGTGCCACAACCCGTCAGTCCCATGCATGAACGTAAGCCACCCATTTGTTGATGGATAATATCTTTCAGGCGACCTTTGTAAGCCACTCGGCCTTCGATTCCTTCTGGTACCAATTTGTCTGCTGCGTTATCAGTTTGGAAATAACGATCAGAAGAACCTTTAGACATTGCACCTAATGAACCCATACCGCGATATGCTTTGTATGTACGGCCTTGGAATAGAATAGTTTCACCTGGGGATTCTTCAGTTCCCGCAAACATAGACCCGACCATAACACAAGCTGCACCTGCTGCAATCGCTTTAGAGATATCACCAGAAAAACGGATACCGCCATCTGCAATGACAGGAATTCCTGTTCCTTCTAATGCTTCAACTGCATCAGCAATAGCGGTAATTTGAGGTACACCGACCCCTGTAACAATACGGGTTGTACAAATTGAACCTGGGCCAATCCCAACTTTAACCGCGCTCACGCCAGCTTCTGCTAATGCTTTCGCACCTTCAGCTGTTGCGACGTTTCCGCCAATGATGGGTAAATCTGGGTATTTTTGACGAGTTTCACGAATACGTTGTAAAACGCCTTCAGAATGGCCATGAGATGAGTCAATTAATAAGATATCAACACCTGCGGCAACTAATGCATCAACGCGCTCTTCATTTCCAGCACCAGCGCCAACAGCAGCACCAACACGTAAACGACCTTGGTCGTCTTTACATGCATTTGGTTTACGTTCTGCTTTTTGGAAGTCTTTAACGGTGATCATCCCTAACAGATGGAAATTATCATCAATAACAAGGGCTTTTTCGACACGTTTTTCGTGCATTTTTTGCAGAACGATGTCGCGTGCTTCACCTTCTTTTACAGTAACTAGACGCTCTTTTGGCGTCATAACTGCCGTGACTGGCTGATCAAGATCTGTTACGAAACGAACATCACGTCCCGTAATAATCCCAACTAATGTGTTATCCGCAGCGACCACAGGGTAACCCGCAAAGCCATTACGTTCAGCCATTTCTTGTACTTCACGAATGGTTGTATCCGGTGTCACTGTGACAGGGTCGGTAACTACACCACTTTCATGTTTTTTCACACGGCGAACTTCTTCAGCTTGGCGCTCAATTGACATGTTTTTATGAATAAAACCTAGACCACCTTCTTGCGCTAAGGCAATAGCAAGGTCAGATTCAGTAACGGTGTCCATTGCCGCAGAAAGCATAGGAATATTCAGGCGGATAGTTGCAGTTAGTTGTGTGGATAAATCGGCCGTGTTTGGTAATACGGTTGAGTGTGCAGGAACGAGTAATACATCGTCGAAAGTCAGTGCTTCTTTTTTAATGCGTAACATAGGCAATATCCCACCTGGCAGCTTTTTGGAAAGGTATAAAATATTGCCGCGGCATTATACACACCGAAATCGATTGCCTCCACTCTTTTTTTGAAAAAAGAGGAACTATTCGAGAAAAAATACGAATTAGAATGTCAAAAATGTGCGATTAACCTTCGAAAAATCAATATATTTACGATAAAAATAACAGCAAAAATAAATTACCTTTAAACTTATGGAAATGATTAGATTTGACATCCATTTAAGCTAAAAATAGGCCAGTATTATTTAAGTCACTTAACCTCTTCTTATCTGCAATAAACTCACTTAATTGATGAGATTAACCTTCCTAGTTTGTTCAATATCATGCCCTATTTTTTATTAAAAAATAGCTAACATAAACTGAGTAAGCTCGGAAAAAACTTGCTAACACATCTGACTAAGTTAGTATCTGTTTATTAATTCATTGTATTCGAATTTGATCAAGCTTATATGCCAACTCAACAAAATAGCGGTATTTATTCAGTCAGCAAACTAAATCAAGCGGTACGCGAGCTTCTAGACCATGAGATGGGCAGAATTTGGCTAACAGCTGAAATATCGAATTTTTCTCAGCCAAGCTCTGGACACTGGTATCTCACATTAAAAGATGACAAAGCACAAGTTCGTGCAGCAATGTTCAGGGGACAAAATGCTCGGGTTACCTTTCGCCCTCAAAATGGACAGCAAGTTTTAGTCCGTGCAACTGTCACGTTGTATGAACCTCGCGGCGATTATCAAATTATCATTGATAGTATGCAGCCTGCTGGTGAAGGATTACTTCAACAACGATTTGAGCTTTTAAAACAAACTTTGGGAGCAGAAGGTTTATTTGATTCTATCCATAAACAAGCACTGCCATCGCCTGCAAAATGTATTGGGGTGATTACTTCCGCAACTGGCGCTGCATTACATGACATTCTGCATATTTTACGCCGTCGCGACCCTTCTCTTCCTGTCATCATTTATCCAACGGCAGTTCAAGGTGAACAAGCACCAAAACAAATTGCGCGAGCCATTGAATTAGCTAATTTACGTAATGAATGTGATGTTCTTATTGTTGGTCGAGGTGGTGGATCACTTGAAGATCTTTGGGCATTTAATGAAGAAATCGTCGCGCGAGCAATATTCGCAAGCCATATCCCCGTTGTCAGCGCTGTAGGCCATGAAACAGATGTGACTATCTCTGACTTTATAGCCGATGTACGCGCTCCAACGCCATCAGCAGCAGCTGAATTAGTCAGCCGAAACCAATTGGAATTAATCCGCCAGCTTCAATCTTCAAAACAACGCCTTGAAATGGCAATGGATTATTATTTAGCCGGGCAACAACAACGATTTAGCCGACTACATTCCCGTTTACAACAACAGCACCCACAACTACGTTTAGCTCGACAACAACATCAATTGAGTTTGTTAGAGCAAAGGCTACATAATGCGATAATGAAGCGAATGCAAATTGCTCAAACATATTATGAGCAATTACAACGCAGACTAGCACAACAAGATTTACGCCCTCAATTGCAAAAACAGCAACGATTATTACAGCAAACTCAATATCAATTACAAAATATGATGTCCGGGTTACTCAATCATTATCGTCAACGTTTTGCTGTAGCTTGCTCTAAAATGGAAACGGTTAGTCCTCTTGCTACACTTGCTCGTGGATTTAGTATTAGTGAAACATCTGAAGGCTCAGTGTTGAAGAAAACATCCCAAGTAAAGTTAGGTCAAAAGTTAAAAACTCGACTTAATGATGGCTGGATAGAAAGTGAAGTCACTGAAATAACAAAAATCAAAACAAAACGAGCGCCTCGTTTGTAGTGAAGCTAAATTAAGAGGGTATCCAATAAATTAATCTGGATACCCTTAATGTATTTTACTAAAGACTAATTTGTACTGAAAATCTTTATTTTAGAAACGAATAACACCACCTAGCATATAAGAGCGACCTCTTGCTGTTTCGTTATTCGCACCACGTTCTTCCATAATGGCCATTGAATTAGAGCGATTCAAGGCATCTGAATAATTTCTATTAGTGACATTATTAACAGTCATCATTAGCATAATATTTTTATTGATTTCATAATCTGCATATAGGTCAATAACAGTCGGTTGCTTCTCATATTTATCTTTAAAAGCATCACCACTATTATCTACTAATGATTCAACACCAATTCTTTTTGAAGGCCCTGTCATGGTGATTACTGATCCTAACGTTAGTTTTTCATCAAATAACCTAACACCAGTATCCAACGTTAAATAATAATCAGGCAATTCAGTGAAATCCCCTGCACTAAAATCAGCATTACGTGCGATTGAATTAGGTTGATCACCCGTTTCTTTTGTATATGACAGCGTAGTATAAAATACGCCAGCATCATAATTAGCCTGTAGTTCATATCCACGCAAATTCACATTACGATGATCGTTTACATAGATATAACTTTTATTAGTGATTTCAGGGAATTCTTGTTCCCAGACATCTTCATTCATTAAACACCAAATAAACTCAGCTTCATTCCTTGGGCGACAGATTAAATAAGGCTTACTTGTAATATAATCTTTAATTTTAGTATGGAACCAAAGTGCTTTTAGATTAAATTGGTCATCAGAGACAATAAGATCAGGTCTAAAACTATTAAATCCAACTTGCCAAGTTTGTGCTTTTTCACCTTTTAAGAATGGGTTCATTGAATTTCCCCCATTTTGAGAATAAAAAACTTCTTGCGAGTTTGGTGCTCTCATAGAGTGAGCATAACTGACAAATGGTTGAAATTCAGGGATCACCTCTGCGGATAATAATATTCCTGGATTAAATCCACCTTCTTTAAGGTCGATATCCGCAGCACCCTGAGGGAAACATTTTACATCATAATCACACTCAGGTTTATGGCCTTTAAGTTTATAGTGTGTGTAATTTAGATCAAATACCGCAGAATAAATATCATATTTTGCATTAAACTGAGTATAAAAACTGGTTAAATCTAAAGTACCTGTTGGCGCAAAAGGATTATAATCAATAGTATTTTGATCTACTATTGACCCAACATTTCTTTCATATTTATTTTTTATATATTTAGAACCCACTTTCCATTCATAATCAGTGTCCCCATAAGAAAAACGGCTAGTGTTTACCAGATTAATTCCATCAGCAAAATTTTTAGCTTCTCCTTGTCTTAATGCCCAACCAAGAGAATCACCTTCAAATTTTTGATGACTTTGCCCATGGTTAAGGATCAATTCCGTATCAATCAATTCATTTAAAGGTGTATATTTATATTTAAGATAATAATCTTCACTGTCAATTTTACGTCTAGTTAATTTATTTTGATAAAAACGACCACTTAACTCTAATTCATGAATATCATTAGGTTTATATTTAATTTTAGTTAACTGTGATTGTGGTTTTTGTTTGAATGTTTGATCCGTTGCAAATTCATCACTATCATACCCTGCCCCATTTTTATAATTACCGGGTATATTATGGCCACTCACAGCAATCATTCCGCCGAAATAACCATCATCAGAATTGATTAATGTTTTTCCTGCCACTGCCATCATTCCCGTATAGCCTAAACCATTATCTCCCCAACGAGCTTTACTTCTTACGCCATACAAATTGCCATTAAAAATAACATCATCAATACCAATTGTTTTAAAATTAGCACTTCCGGCTAATGCATTAATACTATTGCCGCCATTTAATTGACCTTTTTCAACTTCTACTTTCACAATAAAGTTGGGATCAATCAAAGCACCAAAATCATTATTTGGCTGCTGACCGTGTGTATATTGGCTCGGCGAAATACCATAGTAAGTTTGCGTAATACCATCAACCATCATATTAACGCGGCCAAATCCACTTAAACCACGAATATTCACGTTAACCGTTCCCTGGCTTGCATCCATTTGCGTGTAGGTGCCTGGCATTGTGCGAATAATTTTATCTAAAGATTGTAGTTTATTTTCTGTACCTACTGCGCTAAATGCACCGGGTTTTTCTAAGGCTTGAACTAAAGGTGTTTGTTTTTGAGCACCAGAAATTTTTAATTTACTAAATTGAACAACCTCATCATGATTTTTGGATTGTTCGTCTTCAGCAAAAGCGATGCTATTAAAACCCGTTATAAATAAACTGGCTCCAACTAATAATATCTTATTACTCATTAAACCATTCCTATAAACGCAATAAAAAAAGTGCGCTCACTTGCTTGTGTATAGAAATTTTAAAATAAAACACATAACAATCAGGTTATAAACTTTCATTTATAACCTGATATTATTATTTAAATAACCGATAGTTACCGGCTTATAATTATTTTTTAAATTTAGGGAAGTATTTTGCTTTATCTTCAAGCATCAAAATAAAACTATAGTCAAATGCAATATCATCTAAAGCATTATAACGTCCTGATTTACCACCATGACCCGCATTCATATTTGTTTTTAATAACAATAATGAATCACCTTGTTTGATATCACGAAGTTTAGCAACCCATTTAGCTGGCTCCCAATATTGCACTTGAGAATCATGCAATCCTGTTGTTACTAACATATGCGGATATTGTTGTTTTTTAATATTGTCATAAGGGCTATAGGCTTTAATTCTCCAATAGGCTTCTTCCTCTTCAGGATTCCCCCATTCATCATATTCCCCCGTCGTTAAAGGAATAGAAGGATCAAGCATTGTGGTGACAACATCAACAAATGGAACAGAAGCAACAACACCTTCATATAATTCAGGTGCAATATTAACAACAGTTCCCATTAATAACCCACCAGCACTTCCACCCATGGCGTAAATATGACCTGACTGACCATAGCCTTGTTGAATCAATGCTTTTGTAACATCGACAAAGTCTGTAAATGAGTTCATCTTATTAATGGTCTTGCCTTGTAAATACCATTTTTTACCTAATTCACCGCCGCCTCTAATATGCGCAATAGCATAAACAAATCCGCGATCTAATAAGGAAAGACGCGATGAACTAAAAGAAGGATCAATGCTATAACCATAAGCACCGTAACCATAAACTAATAAAGGATTAGTTCCTTCTTTAAATAAATCTTTACGGTAAACTAATGAAACAGGGACTTTTACACCATCTTGAGCGGTGATCCACAAACGCTGACTTTGATATTTAGATTTATCAAAATCTTTAACTTCTTGCTGTTTTAATAACTGTGTTTCTTGAGTTCCCATATCAATTTCATAAATTGAAGATGGTGTTGTCATTGATGAATAACCATAACGCAATTTATTTGTGTTTGATTCAGGATTATTATCAATCCATGCCATATAAGCAGGATCATCAAATTTCACATAGTTTTCTTCTTTGGTTTCCCAATTAATTTGGCGGATATTCACTAAGCCATTTTGACGTTCTTCTAATACCAACCATTTATTAAATAGATCGAAACCTTCTAAATCAACATCATCGCGAGGTGCAATTAATGTGTCCCAATTTTCGCCAACTTGCGCAGTAACATATAAACCAAATAATGGGTTTTCATGATTCGAACGAATATAAAATTTTCCTGCAAAATGATCAGGATAATATTCAACACCTGTTTTACGTTTTTGCAAAATTGTTACTGGGTTATTCGGTACATTTGCATCAATAAGCTGATATTCAGAAGTTTCAGTACTGGTCACCCCTATTAAAATAAAATCTTTAGAAGATGATTTGCTGATACTGACATAATAAGTATCATCATTTTCTTCAAATATTAAAGAATCTTCTTTCTGAGATGAACCATATTGATGACGAAAGACTTGATAAGGTAATAAGGTTTGCAAGTCTTTATTAACATAAAATAGTGTTTGACTATCATTTGCCCAAACAATATTTCCTGACGTATTAGTCAGTGTTGCATTTTGCCATTCATCACTGAAAAGAGAACGGAAAGAGACAGAATAGTTATTTCGCCCTTCTCTATCTTCTGCAATCGCCACAATATTATTATCAGGTGATACAGTAAGCGCACCTAAACGATAATATTCACTTCCTTCCGCCCTTTGATTGCCATCAACAAGCACTTGCCATTCACCATTGCTATTAATAGCACGGCGTTCATAAATTGGGTAATTTTTACCGGACACCACACGGCTACGATAAGTATAACCATTATAATTATAGGGAACAGATTCATCGTCGTGCTTCATGCGCGATAGCAACTCATCATAAATTTGATCTTTTAATGAGTGGCCTAATGCTAATTGTTGATCACTATAGGCATTTTCTTTTGTTAAATAATCAATAACCTCTGGAGATTCCCGTTTATCATCTCTCAACCAAAAATAATCATCCACACGAACATCGCCATGTGTCGTCATGGTATAAGGTTGTTTTTTCGCCTTTGGTGCTGACATGTTTTCTCCCGCAAAACTCAAATTGGTTTGAAATCCCAAAAATGCAACCAAACAAAAATTAAGGACTCGCTTAGGTGCTAGCAAAGAGTTTAAATCTATTTTCATTTGTTATCCTGATGAATTAATTATTCTCTATCGAAAAATCTATTGGCATTTGTACAATCACCTTTCCATTACGAATTATTTCAGCTGGAGGTATTGGTAGTGGTTGCGCTCGTGATAATACTTTTTCTGCTTCTCTATCAAGAGAGCGAGTGCCTGATACCTTCACCAAAGTGCTATTAATCACATAGCCTTGTGCATCGACCTCAAATTTGATAACTGGGCTACCTGTTCTACCGCGTCTTCTCGCATCGTCAGGATAACGTTTAAATTTATTTAATTTTCCGATAACCAAAGCTTCCCACTGTTTCTTGGCATCTAATTCAGCTTGTGAATCACTATTAAATTGTGCGGCAACCTTACTGGTTTTTTTCAATGCAGCCGCATTACTCGTCACAGGTGCAGCACTTGCCCTAGAATCATCACTTTCAACCTCTTCAACTAATTTCTGCTTATTAATGATTTTCTTTTTCTCTGGAACGGGTTTCTCTTGTCTTTTTTCAGTTTTAGCGATCAGCACTTCCGCTTTTTCATTTATATCTACTTTAGGTAGATCAGATGTATCTGGCATAGCTTCTTGCGCTTTACTGGCAACAGATAGTTCTTGAACTTTACCAATGTTCACTTCTGTGATTTGTTCAGCTTCTGCTTCCAAAGAAAATTCCATCACTACAGAGGGTGGTGATGTTACGGTTTCCCATTGATTTTGTTGTTTATTGTGTAAAAAAAACCAAATGACTAAAACATGCAATGTAATAGCAATAATAACGGCACTAATCATTTTGTTATTTAGATTGTGCTCAAATGTAAGCGTGTTCATTTTTAACTTATTTGCCGTGTTCACCCTCGAAAGCAAGAATGATAATCAATTAGTTATTCAAATGAAAATTATTTCATTCAATATTTGATTAATTATCACAATTCACTAGCAAATAAAGAACATTTGATTAATACGCAAACGATATGATTCAAGTTGCTTTCAGCTAAACAGCGAAATTAGGTGAAGCAACTTGTTATTTATTGGAAAGGGTTGTTACTCGTGAGTTGGTGTGTACCAAACATAATCGGCATGTACACCATCAATAACATTCGCTTTTTCACTAATGATTAATACAGAGAAGTCACTTTCTGGCGCTAAATCTTGCATATGCAAAGGAATGCCAATCACTTTTGTTGCATGATAACCGCCCACATATAATAGTGCCGGAGTTGGAGCTTCTAACAGTGATTTAGCCATTCTGCGATCACGCATTTGTTGGATCACTGTCATTTTTTCTATTTGTTCTGCTGTTATTTGCCCGCCATGTGAACTTTCAATTGTTTTGCTAATTAATTCCTGTACAACAGGCTGAGTCGAATGAGTGCCAACTAAGACCGGGGGATGCGCATAAGCCTCTTTAATTTCTTCAGAATTTAAGTTAGCTGAAAGCAATGGATAAGGCGCTTTCAATAATGATTTAACCAATTCACCATATTGTTCCCATGGCCAACCTTGTTGCCATTTAAGCGCGGATTGTAATTTTTCATCACGAATATAAGGGTCATTTTGCATCTGAGCCTTAACTTCATTCACTTTATGCTGTTGATCGGGTTTGATCATCTCTAATAACACTGAACCTTGCGGCCTTTTCTCTGCCATTTCTTGGGCGAGCCACTGTTCTATTTGGTGATGATATAGATTGTCATGCTTTTCCCCAACTATCACACGGGGAGATTGCGACAATTTTTCAACCAATTGGCTTGGTGTAAGAGATTCACCCGTTTGTAGATCAATAATTTGCCCTGTCCCAGTCAGCTTATTATCGAGTTCCAAAGGAGGCTGTTTTACTTGTTGAGCGCAACCCGCAACAAAAAATAAAGCCATGGCGATGATAGAAGATTTAACCTTCAAGGTGGCTGATATCATTATCTTTTCCATAATTGAATATAGTGCTCTTCAAAATACAGATAATGATAATTATTTTCAATTAAAAAAGCCTCCAAACTTTAAATTTAGAGGCCTTATATCAAATCATTAAATATATTTTAAATTTACAATGGATGTGTCTGTGCTTCCACTGCTGCTAAAGCAACCATATTCACGATACGGCGAACAGAGGCAATTGCAGTTAAAATATGGACAGGTTTTGACACGCCCATTAGCACTGGCCCTACTGTTACACCATCTGAACTGGTAACCCTTAGCAAGTTGTAGCTAATTCGAGCCGCTTCCATATTTGGCATAATTAACAAGTTAGCTGCACCTTTCAACGGGCTATCTGGCATTACGTCTTTGCGAATAGACTCCACAAGCGCCGCATCAGCATGCATTTCACCATCAATTTCAAGATGTGGTGCTCTCTCTTGAATCAAAGCAAGAGCATCACGCATTTTTTGCGCGGAGTGGCATCCGGACGACCCGAAACTTGAACGAGATAGCAAAGCAACTTTAGGTTCAATACCAAAACGACGTACTGTATCTGCGGCCATTAAAGTAATTTCTGCTAATTCTTCTGGTGTAGGATCTTCGTTTACATAAGTATCAGCAATAAAAGTATTACCTGTTGGCAGTAAAAGCGCGTTCATTGCACCAGCTGCATGTACACCATCACGGAAACCAAATAGATTTTTTATAAAATCGTAATGTTCACTGTAACTGCCAATTGTCCCGCAAATCATGCCATCCGCTTCACCACGTAAAACCATGATGCCGCCAATTAATGTTGGATTACCAATAACATCACGTCGTGCCATTTCTTGTGACACACCACGGCGCTTCATAATTTGATAATACTCTTGCCAATATTCTTTAAAACGAGGATCGTTTTCGTTGTTCACAACTTCGAAATCTTTACCCTGCTCAAGATGCAATCCTAGTTTTTGGATACGCATTTCAATAACATTTGGGCGACCAATCAGAATTGGGAAAGCGAGACCAAGAGAAACTATTTCTTGTGTTGCATGTAGTACGCGCTCTTCTTCACCTTCTGCCAATACAATTCGTTTTTTCTCTTTTTTAGCTTGAGAGAAAATAGGTTTCATGAATAAGTTTGTTTTATAAACAAATTGATTCAATTTTTCGATATAGGCATCAAAATCAGTAATTGGGCGTGTTGCAACCCCTGAATCCATTGCTGCTTTTGCTACTGCTGGGGCAATTTTGACAATCAGTCTTGGGTCAAAAGGCTTCGGAATAATATATTCAGGACCAAAGAATAAATCCTGATCGCCATAGGCTGAAGCAACTTCTTCACTTTGCTCTGCTAGAGCCAAATCAGCAATTGCATAAACGCAAGCCAATTTCATCTCTTCGTTAATCGTTGTTGCGCCAACATCTAATGCGCCGCGGAAAATGAATGGGAAACACAATACATTATTCACTTGGTTAGGATAATCAGAGCGACCTGTACAAATGATTGCATCAGGACGAACTTCTTTCGCCAACGGCGGTAGAATTTCCGGATCAGGGTTTGCCAATGCAAGAATGAGTGGGTCTTTCGCCATGGTTTTCACCATGTCTTGGGTTAATACACCCGCACTTGAACAACCTAGGAAAATATCTGCATTCGGAATAGCATCGGCGAGTGTTCTTGAGCCATTATCTTCAATTGCATAGGCTTGTTTCGTTTCATCCATTTTGTCATCGCGACCTTTATAGATGACACCTTTAGAATCACATACCGTGATATTTTCACGTTTTAGACCTAACGCAACTAATAGATTCATACAAGCAATAGATGCGGCACCCGCACCAGAAACAACTAAGCGAACATCACTAATATCTTTATTAACAATACGTAAGCCATTGATCACTGCTGCCGTACAAATAATTGCTGTACCATGTTGGTCATCATGAAATACAGGAATATTCATTTTCTCGCGCAGTTTTTTCTCAATATAGAAACACTCTGGTGCTTTAATATCTTCTAAGTTAATACCACCAAAAGTGGGTTCTAAAGAGGCAATTATCTCAATAAGTTTATCAGGATCCGTTTCATCAACTTCGATATCAAAGACATCAATGCCAGAGAATTTTTTAAATAGCACCCCTTTCCCTTCCATGACAGGTTTCCCGGCTAAGGCACCAATATTCCCTAAACCTAAAACAGCAGTTCCGTTTGAAATGACACCAACTAAATTTCCTTTGGCTGTGTAACGGTATGCTTTAAGTGGGTCTGCGGCAATTTCTAAGCAGGGAACCGCAACACCAGGGGAATAAGCAAGCGCTAAATCGCGTTGTGTGGTTAGTGGCTTAGTTGGTGTTACTGTTATTTTTCCTGGATGAGGAAACTCATGAAAATCAAGAGCACTTTGTTTTAATTTATCATCCATCATCAAGTCCTTTCAAAAAGTAGGTAGGGTAAACGTTGTCGTTGGGGCTGTGCATCTTCCATACTTGCAGTGCAGCCATGATAATATTTTCACCTGGAAACAAGATAAATGTTAGCGCATATCTAACATAATGTTGGCTAAAAATGACTCAGCAAGTCAATCTAAAGATTACAGGTTTCTTGTCACTTTAAACAAAAATCTTCCCAAACTCCAACAACTCTCTAGTATAAACATATCAAACAATCAAATCATGATCACCCCTACAAATTCTAGAAAATTCTATCAGTTACAGGATATTTATTGTGACTCATTGACTGTAAAACCAGCATGATAATGCAGAATGTGTTCAACGGGATACGCGTCTTATATTTAAATAACTTTCTGCAATAATGATCAAGATAAGAATTAATACATTAAAATAATGTGTATTAATATAATTGACTTTGATAATTTTAATTGTGGCTAATTCAGTTTATTGTGTCTTGCTGTTTATCTATCTTATGACTTTATAATAAGTGTTAATTAAAGTAAGTCATTATAAATATTCTTAATTTATAATAATATTTACCTAGACTGTATTATTTTTTATTGATAAGTAAATTCGTATGTAGTGAGTTAATGAAATCTTCTGACATATAAAGGAACCCATTATGTCTATGCATTCCGTCATGATTATTGATGAGCAACCCATTTATCGCTATGGTCTACGTCAACTCATCACTCAAGATGCGCATTTTGAAGTCACAGCGGAAAGTTGTCATTGCTCAGAAGCATTACATATCGCGAATGAATTACAGCCCAATTTAATCGTGATAGATACCCACATTCGCGGAATCAAAACCTTTGAAACAATCAGGTCACTTCGTAAACGCTGCTCGCAATCATACTTACTTGTCCTCTCATTATCGGCAATAATCACAGATATTTATGGTGCGATGGATGCTGGGGCGCACGGCTATCTATTAAAAAGCAGTGATCTTGATATGTTGATGAACAGTGTCAAAAAAGCCTCTGAAGGACACCATGTTTTCAGTGAAAAAGTTTATCAATGTCTACTTAATCGACATAAAAACCAAGATCCTTTATCCTCTTTAACGCGTCGTGAACAGGAAATATTACATAAAATGTCAATGGGGTTAAAAAATAAGGAAATCTCTAAATTACTTTTCATATCAGAAGAAACCGTCAAAGTTCATATTCGAAATTTACTTAAAAAATTAAATGTTCGTTCACGTTTACAGGCAAGCTTAATTTATATGGAAGCAAAAAACTTATCTAATTGAATAATGATTTAAATAATCACAATATCACTTTAAATAGTTTTTAAATATTTATAATTATTATTTATAACTAAATTAATTATGTAATCAATCAAGAGTGAATATTATACAGAATTCAGACATCAATATAATATTGAAACATATACATACAGTTTAAGTTAATTTATCAAAAAACAAATACAACAAGGTATGGATCATGACCGATTTTTCACGCATTATGTATAGCTAACTCTATAGTCAGCAAAGGAAATCTTCATGTCGAATACATCTCCTTCTTATATCATGTATGGTATTAAAAACTGTGACACCATCAAAAAAGCACGTCGTTACTTAGAAGATAATGGAATTGACTACAAATTCCATGATTACCGTGTAGATGGAATTGATGATGCACTATTATCTCAATTTATTGAAAAGCTTGGGTGGGAAGTTCTCGTCAATAAAAGAGGTACAACATGGAGAAAATTGAGCGACAGTGAAAAAAATGCCGTTGTTGATGCAGCGAGTGCAACAAAAATATTATTAGCTGAACCCGCAATGATCAAACGCCCTATCCTTGTTTCATCTGATGGCTGCTATCTGGTTGGTTTTTCTATTGATGAATACAATCAATTCACAAAATAAATAATAAGCAGGAATATTAAATGAATTGTCCGGTCATACAACTTGCTCAAGAATTGATTTCGCGCCCATCAATTAGCCCTGATGACCAAGGATGTCAGGCATTACTGACTGAGCGTTTAGAAAAACTAGGTTTTACTGTTGAACAAATGCCTTTTGGTGACACGCTCAATTTTTGGGCATATCATGGTGCTAAAGATGGCGAAACCTTAGCCTTTGCGGGGCATACCGATGTTGTTCCGGCTGGCGATCCAGCAAAATGGCAAACTCCCCCTTTTACACCCACTATCATTAATCAACATCTCTATGGTCGTGGTGCTGCTGACATGAAAGGCTCAGTCGCGGCAATGGTTGTTGCAGCAGAACGTTTTGTCGAAAAACATCCCGACCATCAGGGCAGACTCGCCTTTCTGATCACATCGGATGAAGAGGCTGATGCGACTCACGGAACCGTGAAAGTTGTTGAAACATTAATGAAGCGCAATGAGCGTTTAGATTACTGTTTAGTCGGTGAACCATCCAGTCAAGCACAATTAGGGGATATTGTTAAAAATGGCCGAAGAGGTTCACTCACTGCGAATTTAACTATTTTAGGCACACAAGGTCATGTTGCCTATCCGCATCTAGCCGATAACCCAGTCCATCGAGCAACTGCATTTTTACAAGAACTCACCAATATTCAGTGGGATCAAGGCAATAAATTTTTCCCTGCAACAAGCATGCAAATTGCCAATATTCATGCAGGTACAGGTGCCAGTAATGTCATCCCCGGTGAATTATTTATTCAATTTAATTTCCGATTCAGTACTGAAGTAACGGATACATTGATCCGTGAACAAGTTGAAACCTTACTTGAACGCCACAACCTTAAATACCAATTAAAATGGGCTCTTTCTGGACAACCTTTTCTCACGCCAAAAGGAAAATTGGTCGATGCGACTATTCAAGCCATTAAAGAAAAAACAACTCTAACAACTGAATTATCGACCAGTGGCGGAACTTCAGATGGGCGTTTTATTGCTCAAATGGGGGCACAAGTTATTGAATTAGGTCCGCTAAATGCCACGATCCATAAAGTTGATGAATGCGTTAAGGTGGATGATCTCCAACAACTTGCCTTAATTTATGAACGAGTCATGGAGTTACTGTTGTTATGATTTCAATTGAAATGCTGACTGGCCGCTCAACCGACCATCTTGTTACATTAGGTGGAAATCATCGGCTACAATTTAATGCCACCAAAGCATTTTTAGCAATGCAACAAGCTGCTGCTCGAGCGGGCTTTAAATTGCAGTCAGCAAGCGCTTTTCGAGATTTTTCACGCCAGCAATTAATTTGGAATGAAAAATTAGCTGGGAAACGCCCTGTTCTCGATAAAAATAGCCAGCCATTAGAGATAAATAAACTCAATGAAGGTCAACTTTGTGAGGCTATTTTGCATTGGTCAGCATTACCAGGGGCAAGTCGCCATCATTGGGGAACAGAAATTGATATTTATGACCCACTACGACTTCCTGAAGGGAAATCATTGCAATTAGAACCTTGGGAATATGAAGATGGCGGTTACTTTTCTGAGCTGAATCATTGGCTAAGTGATAACATGGCCACTTATGATTTTTACCGCCCATTTACAGCAAAAGATGCGGGTGTCGCTTATGAGCCTTGGCATATCAGCTATTGGCCACTTTCTCATGAAGCAGAGCAACAACTCACTCCAGAAGTGATTAAATCAGTTTTAGAACAAGAAGACATCTTAGGTAAAAATTGGCTATTAGATAATTTAGATTATGTTTTTAATCATTATATTCAATTACCTAGATAATCTATAATGCGCCTTTATTGGCGCGTTATTCCACTTATTTTTTACTTAGTTTTGCTTTCTATTGGTTTATCAACGACAGGCAAACGAGACATAAAAATCAACAACCAACACAATAAAATAAATAGACCTATTTTTAGCCACAAATAATTCACTACCCAAATAGATATTGAAAATGTCAGTAATATCACAATGATTGCTTTAGGTTTTGCACCTTTAGGCAGCCCTTTGTAAGTTTGCCAGTGGCGAATATAGGGCCCAAACCAAGACTGATAAAGTAACCAATGATGAAAACGAGGTGATGAACGCGAAAAACACCATGCCGCCAATAATAAAAATGGCGTTGTTGGTAAAACGGGCAAGACCACACCTAAAAAGGCCAATATGACGGCTAACCAGCCAACAATGATTAAAAATCCCTTTTTTATGCCCACAATTGGCCTCTTTACCGACTCAAAAAATGATTTAATGTTTTAACATTCATACTCAGAATTTCAATATTTATTTGTTATGGTTCATGCTAACCGCTACCTAATTACCTCTTCATATTGGTCATCGCAATACATTCATAGCATCTATTACATGCAACTTAACTGGATTGGCGTATAATTCCCGTATATTAGCAAATATAAAAGGTCAAATATGCATTGGTTAGCGGATTATTGGTGGGTGATTTTGCTGGTTTTAGTCGGTATTATCTGGAACTCCATCAAAGATATGATGAAAGTGGATCATAAAAAGTATTTAGAGAATAAACCTGAGCTGCCACCTCATCAAGATAATAACCATCTTTGGGATGACGAAGATGATTGGCCTAAGGATAAGAAATAGTAATTTTTTGAGCGATTTGCTCAACTAACTCCGGAAAATCACACTCAACAATTTCGCGAATTTCCGCTCTTGCACATTTCAGCCACTGCTTTTGGCCTGTCAGCCCCATTTTCTGGCAAAGATCTTCAATAGAAACTTGTTGTTGAAAATGGAGGCGAAGTAACATTAATCCGTTTTCTTCTTGCATTAATAATCTTTGTATAGCCGCGCCGCTTGCCGCAAGAGTGCGGCTATATAAACCAAACCCAATCAACTCAAACCAATCTTCAGCGCTTAAATCTTGCAGATTATTCGTTTTCAAATTAAAAATGTTAATATCATTACGCCAAAAGAGATCACGAGCTAACAATAATTTCGCGCGTTCGCACAAACTCTCTGCTTTTGCTGATAAAGGCATCAAGGCCATCGCAGTATAACAACCGCTGCTAGCTTCTAAATGTTCGCCAATGCGCACTAATTGAAACCCCATTTTTAACCAAAAATTTAATAATTCAGGCGTGAGGCCAAAACTGACAGACAAATAATCTAAGTTCGCCAATTTAGCGCTGGCTTTTTGTGCTTCTATCAGCTGTTTGCCAATTTTTTGTCGTCGAGATTTTTCACTTACGGCAATGCGCATTACTCGTTGTGATTTCATCAAAGCTGCACACGGAAAATAATGATGAGCAGCAAGTGATTGAGCGACAAGATTTCCTCTTGGTCGGCGTAAACCCGCCCAAATTTGCCAGCATAAATCCGACTCAAGTCCACCTTCTTCGACCATCCACAGAGCACCAATAAACTGTCCACATGATTTAGCTGCCATAAATGATTGGCCTTTTGCATCTAACAATCGGCGCAAATCTAGCGGTGATGTTCTATAGTGAGCACTCGTCAACAAACCATAAAAAGCTTGCAGAACCTTAGCATCATTTGCCAGCTGTTGCTGCGTAACTGGCGTGATTTGCCATTGAGTTTGCTGATTATCATGGTTTTCAAAGTCTTTGAGTAATAATGCTTGATCTAACCAATTTTCAAGAGGATCGTTTTTAGCCCAGCGAATAGGCTCTGATAATTCAATTTTAGTAAAATCAGCCAATTGATGACAAAATTTACTGAGGAAACCGCGCCCTGTGCCTTCATAGCCATCCACTGTGGTAGTCATTAACACTCGCGGGAAATAAGCAATAATTTGTCGTAATAGATAAGTTGGAATTGCGGCAGCTTCATCAATAATGAGCCAATCCGCCGTTATTGCTGCTCCACTTGCACATAAACGTAAAAGTTCATCAGGAGAGCGAAAATCCAGTGGTTTCCCGGCTTGCTGTTCAATCATAACCGTTGAAACTTTTGCAGGTGCACAGCACCAACATTCACCTTCCCATTGCTGGAGTAGCATTCCCGCCAGCGTCGACTTTCCTCGGCCCCTTTGCGCAATAATGCCCCAAACCCCTTGTTTTGCTGATAATAATTGATTCAATGCTTGCTGCTGAGCGGGTGTAGCTAGCCCTAAAGGTGGCTGCCAAGCTTGTTGTTCAGGTAACAAAGTCCATTCTGGCAGATTACCTTGCTCCCACATTAAAATATTACTGTCAGATTGAAATGACTTTTGTAAGTGATGAACAAAATTTGGTGTTGGGATCATCCCATGCTGTTCATTCCAGCGCAGACTGTCCTTATCGGGGGTTATTGGCCAACTCTTTTGCGGTGGCGTACACAGTACCAGCAAGCTCCCGGCTTTTAATGTGCCTGCCAATCTCGCCAATGCTTCACTGTGGAAACCTTCAGTTGCATCAAAAATAGCATGAAAAAACTCTCTGCCAAGTAACAGATGCGTTTTACTTTCAATAATAGCGCCTGTAATGCGGGATGAAATTGTGATCCAATCACCCTGAATTTGCTGTTTTATACAGACAAGTTGCTGATCAATCCATGGTGTTTCACCCGATAAAACCAACAAACGCCGAAACCCCAAATAACTCAGTTGATCACAAATCGTTGATAATGGAATCGCCATACCTTGGTTAAGATTTACCAATAAGTAATGATAATATCCCTGCTGCAATTAATGGCCCAACCGGCACACCGCGGAAAAGAGCAACACCAATGACAGTTCCCACCAGAAGCCCTGCAACAGTTGAAGGTTGATTAGACATTAATGCCACCCCCCGACTTCCCAGCCAAGAAACAGTAATCCCAATCACAATGGCAAGAATAGATTTCCAATTTAGAAATGAACTTAAAACATCATGCGATGAAATTTTTCCGCTGGCTATTGGTGCCATAACACCAATCGTTAATATGAGGATGCCCACTGTTAGCCCATATTTTTCTACCCACGGGAAATAGTTATTTAAGGGAGTAATTCGTACAACCAATAGAAATAACATAGCTAACGTAACTGTCATATTATGGCTAATGATGCCAAGACCCGCTAAAACTAATAAGATAATCAAGGTAGG
This sequence comes from Providencia sneebia DSM 19967, assembly GCF_000314895.2. Taxonomy (GTDB): domain Bacteria; phylum Pseudomonadota; class Gammaproteobacteria; order Enterobacterales; family Enterobacteriaceae; genus Providencia; species Providencia sneebia. Next base: position 2,448,689 of record NZ_CM001773.1, read on the forward strand.
ATCGACGTTACTCATAAATATTCCTGTAAAACTAGCTGAATAACCAACATAATCAGCTAGACGTAAATTTAGAGGCTAATGTTATTGGCTTACTCAACAAGAAGCAAACACAAATACTATCAATTGGTTAACAGATTTTCAGTTGTTATAAAAATAATTGACTAACTTTTAAAGGTATTACAACTGTTGATATCACCTGTATCAAAGCCTTTTTTAAACCAAAAATAGCGCTGCTCTGATGTACCATGTGTAAAGCTATCTGGAACAACTCGCCCTTGGCTTTGTTGTTGTAATCTATCATCGCCAATAGCTTGCGCGGCATTCAACGCAGATTGCAGGTCACCATTCTCCAAAATGCCTTCTTTATCCATGTAGTGTCCCCAAACACCTGCAAAGCAGTCAGCTTGCAACTCTAACTTCACTGAAAGTTTATTCGCTTCTTTTTGATTTGATGTACGCTGTAACTTTCTTACTTGTTGCTCAATACCTAATAAGTGTTGGACATGATGTCCAATTTCGTGAGCAACAACATAACCTTGTGCAAACTCACCACCTGCCCCTAGTTTTGTTTTCATATCATTATAAAATGACAGGTCGATATAGACCTTATTATCACCAGGGCAATAAAATGGTCCCATAAATGATTGACCTTGACCGCACGCGGTCGTCGTGCCATTCCGATAAATAACTAAAGTCGGTTTTTGGTAAACTTTTCCCATCTGTTTAAACTCGTTTTGCCACACATCTTCGGTAGATGCCAACATAACGGAAGTAAAATCAGCAAGTTGTTGTTCTTGAGGCGTTATTTGTCGTTTTTGTTGTTGTTGCTGCTGGCTCGTTGTTCCAAGCGGTTCACCTGTAATTAATCCAGATAAATCAACACCATAATACCCGGCAACAACAATAACAATGAGGATCACAATCCCACTTTTACCGCGAAGTGGTAGACGCATTCCTCCACCCGCTGGGCGAAAACCACCGGATGAATTATTCGACCTTCTATCTTCAATATTGTCGCTACGACGACGATTTTGCCAACGCATTGTTACCTCTGTATCACCAAGCAATTAATTTGATTATCATTTAAAATGCAAACCACAAAAGATTATCAGTTATTTTTATTCAATTGCACCTTTGCAGCCAACTTTATCACGATATTATTTATCACTATATTAAATGATACCTAAATTTCATTCCCCCGCCTTATCATTATTTAAACAACATAGAGAAAAATATTTGGTATGCTTAGAAAGCATAATTAAGATAAGGTTAATGCTAAAAAAGTATTTTTTCGTAGCTTAAATATAACGTTATACAACAATTTATATCTTCATGATAAATTAACCACCGAATCATTCATGACGTGAATTTAATCTCAATGAGAAATTCTATTGATCAATATCCTATCTACAAATATTCATCATTTTTACGTTAATGAAAATATTAACCTACCATTTCCAAATTGTTTATTTATAATTAACATAAGAAAATTGACGGTCAGAGTATCAATAAATTATGTTAAGAGAACAACTTACACTACCAGATAATGCGGATAAATTACTTCTTCACTCTTGTTGCGCCCCTTGTTCTGGCGAGGTAATGGAAGCGCTGCAAGCTTCTGGCATTAATTATACAATATTCTTTTATAATCCTAACATTCATCCAAAAAGAGAATATTTAATTCGCAAAGAAGAAAATATTCGTTTTGCGCAAAAGCATAATATCCCATTTGTTGATGCAGATTACGATACCGATAATTGGTTTGAACGCGCTAAAGGGATGGAGCAAGAACCCGAGCGTGGCGTACGCTGTACCATGTGTTTTGATATGCGCTTTGAAAGAACAGCATTATATGCCGCTGAAAATGGATTTTCCGTTATCTCTAGCTCGCTCGGTATTTCAAGATGGAAAAATATGCAGCAAATCAATGATTGTGGCGCTCGTGCTGTTGCACCTTACCCAAACATGGTTTATTGGGATTATAACTGGCGTAAAAAAGGCGGTTCAGCTCGAATGATTGAAATCAGCAAACGGGAACAATTCTACCAACAAGAATATTGCGGCTGTATTTATTCATTAAGAGATACCAATAAGCACCGTAAATCTCAAGGGCGGGATTTAATTAAAATTGGTGTTCAATACTATACGCCTTAATAATATGCCCTAACGTATTGTTTACCGATATATTTTAACTATATATACAAATATACAACCATAGCCGTATCGGTGATGGGCTGTAGTGTAAATACGGCCCTTTTAATAAAATTATAGGTGTAAAACATAAAGTGGGATAAGCCTTAGCATTATCCCACTTTAGTTATTTATTAATACAATCTGATTCTTAATTGGCGCAATTAATCCAATTCTACACCAATACGGCGAGCAACTTCCTCATAGGCTTCAATTAAGCCACCTAAACTTTGACGAAAACGGTCTTTATCCATTTTATTCAATGTTTCTTTGTCCCATAAACGGCTTCCATCTGGTGAAAATTCATCACCAAGCACAACTTTGCCGTTAAACAGCCCAAACTCCAGTTTAAAATCAACCAGAATTAAACCTGCATCATCAAAGATTTTAGAAAGCACTTCATTTGCTTTGTAGCTCAGACGTTTCATTTCTGCCAAATTCTCTTTGCTGACCCAACCAAATGTCTCGCAATAAGATTCATTGACCATTGGATCATGTTTGGCATCATCTTTTAAAAATAGGTCAAATAATGGTGGATTTAAAATAATCCCTTCTTCTACGCCTAAGCGTTTAACCAATGAACCTGCTGCACGGTTACGGATCACACACTCAACGGGCACCATATCTAATTTTTTAACCAATGCTTCAGTATCAGATAAAAGTGCTTCCATTTGCGTTGGGATACCCGCTTCTTCCAACTTGCTCATAATAAAATGGTTAAACTTATTGTTTACCATCCCTTTACGGTCGAACTGTTCAATGCGCTCACCATCGAGTGCTGATGTATTATTACGGAACTCCAGAATTAAACGGTTTGGGTCCTCTGTGGTATAGACTGTTTTTGCCTTTCCACGATACAACTCAGCTTTCTTTTGCATCTTACACACTCCAGAGATGTGATTATTCAATTAGGATATCAATCTGCAATCGTAATTACAGATTCAGATAAGTAACAGAAGAACGGCTAAAAGCGACATTCATTGTTACTTTTCTGCTCTGTTTCAGTAAGTTAGCTTATTATATAAGCTAATCAGCTAACTCGCTGATATTCAATATATTATCAATCCTTACTCATCATGATAATAAAATTCGCCCCCTTACGCAAACGATTACTTAAAGATAAACACAGTTTTTTCATCCTTCTGCAAGTTGTCTGAGATAAAGATAAAAAACAGTCGGATTACTGACTTTTATAAAAATCATGTCTTCCTTCCTTAGACAAGAACCTACATATTGATAAAAATGATTATCTCAATTGATTGAATACTATTTATGTTTAAGCAATATTTAACTTCACCGCAATATCAACAGAATTTAAAGCCTCTCAATAAAATTCACTGTGCTATATTTTCTCTATCATGGATCAACACCGCTCTTGTGAAATCATGTTTTAAAATCAAGATGGCTTAACTTATAAAATAAAGAAGGAATATTTGATGAGCACAATTGAAGAAGTCGTATTCCAACAAAAAAAGTTTGCTGATGCTGGAATAGCTAAAGATATTTCTTTTAGAAAAAAACAGCTAAAAAAACTTAAAATGGTGCTTCAAGAAAATGAAAATCTTCTCTGTGATGCTATTTATGAAGATGTCAAAAAATCTAAATTTGAAACTTATGTTACTGAGTTAGCTCTGATTTATCATGATATTGATTCTTATATCAAACACTTGGATAAATGGGCAAAACCTTTAAAAGTTAAAACAAATATTGCCAACCTTCCCGGTAAAAGTTTTATTATTTCCGAGCCATATGGAACCACTCTTATTATTGGTGCTTGGAATTATCCATACCAATTAACACTTGCCCCACTTATTGCAGCCCTTGCTGCGGGCAATACTGCAATTATTAAACCAAGTGAACTGCCTGTTCAAACTTCATCTGCATTAACAAAAATCATTAATGATAATTTTGAACCCGGCTATTTGCACGTTATTGAAGGTGGTGTTGAAGTAACTCAGCAATTACTCTCCTATCCTTATGGGAAAATCTGTTTTACAGGAAGCACAACTGTTGGAAAAATCGTGGCAAAAGCAGCAGCTGAACACTTAACTCCCGTACTTTTGGAGCTAGGCGGCAAAAGCCCATGTTTTGTTTTTGAAGATGCTGATTTAAAAATAGCAGCTAAAAGAATTGCTTGGGGTAAATATCTCAATGCAGGACAAACGTGTATTGCTCCTGATTATCTTCTAGTTCATTCAAGTGTTTATGATGAATTTCTTAATGAATTAAAACAGCAAGTTCCCAAAATAGTTGGAAAAAATCCGTTAGAAAGTGATAGTTATACTCGGATTATCAATGAAAAAAATGTGCAACGCCTTAAGAAATTGATGTGTCAGGAAAAACTTTTTTTAGGTGGTAATATTATTGAATCTGAAAATTACATTGAGCCAACTATCTTAAAATATGTTGATTGGCAAGATAGTTGTATGCAAGAAGAGATATTTGGCCCCATTCTTCCCGTCTTAAAATTTAACGATCTTAATGATGTCATCTTAAAAATAAAAGAAAGACCCAAGCCTCTTGCATTGTATGTATTTTCCAAGAGTAAAGCGGTTCAATCCAAACTTCTCCATGAAATTTCATTTGGTGGAGGCTGTATTAATGACACGATTATAATAGTAATATGCCATTTGGTGGCGTTGGAGATAGCGGGATGGGTCATTATCATGGTGAATATGGATTTAAAGCATTTAGCCATCAAAAATCTGTCCTAGAAAAACCTTATTGGCTTAAATCAAATTTAAAATATGCACCACATAGCAAATTGAAATTAAAAATACTCCGGATGATATTTAGCTAAACTTTCTTAACCCATTCAATTGAAGTCCTTACTAACGAATTTTTCTAAAAAACATAAAAAAACCGCAGCTCATTCATCTGAGCCGCGGTTATCTGATTTACAGTTTTAAAATTACTTACTGCTTACTTTACTGAAAGCTGCTTTCAATGCAGCAACCATTTCGTCATTTTGTTTTTGAGTTAATGGTGTGCCTTTCGTATTAATAAACTGCAAACTACTGCGGTTATTCAAATCACCAACTTGAATTTTGTAGTCGGCTTCTGGCACGGAAGGATCATCTATACCTAATGCTTGCCATTCAGAGCTACTTAGACCTTTGTATGTCACCATAACTGAACCCGTTGAACGACTGCGATCACCAACTTTCATTCCAACTGTTTCTAATGTATGCGGTAAACGTTCCCAAACGGCATCAAATGGTGCACGCACAATCACAACTGGTAAACCAACAGAATCACTGCCTGATTGTACATCAATAATACCATAAGCACTTTGGATACTATTTTTGTTCGAAGTATCACGCAATGCATATAAATTGTCAGTTAATTCATTTAATAACAGTTTGTTATAGCGTTGGATTTCAGCTTGGTCAGTTACTGTTTCCGTACCTTGACGCATGCCTAAATTCGTTACTGTCAGTGCAATCATGCCATTCATTGGCTGTACGGTAACTTTGTGGCGGCTTTCTAATTGAACATCTTCATCGGCACGTTCCCATTGTACCCAATCTGTTTCAATTGAATGCGATCCATCATCTTTTGACGAGACCGGAATATTACGTTGTTCCAAAATCATCACAACTTGCGACCATAAAGCACTATTTTCAGGTGTATTTTCAAGCAACAAACGGCTTGCTTCAGCGCTATCTTCAGTACGTGAACCTGATAATTGCGAAATCGTCAAAACAGGAGGACGAATATCAAGTGCTTTACCTACTGGGCCTGATGAGGTGACTTTAGGGATATCATACTCGCCATTTTGCAATGGTAATGTCATTCCCTGAGGTACATTCAACACTTTCAATGGCGTGGCATCGAGATACTCCTCGTTACCACTAACCTGACGTTTATAGCGCTGATCGCTGGAGCAGGCTGCCAGTAACACAACAAGTGACAGGCCAGCAACCTTCATAACCTTCGATTTTTGCAATAATGTTGCCATTAAAATTCCCTAAATTTTACAGTAATCCAGCGAGTCTTAGGGCTTGTTCCACTTTTTCTTGACCTGATGTGGTAAGTGGCGTCATTGGTAAACGTAACGTACCATCAGAGATCAGACCAAGGCGGTGACAGCCCCATTTCGCTGGAATTGGATTCGGCTCGACAAACAACTGATGATGCAGACCCATCAGGGTTTTGTTTAATTCTCGAGCCTCAGTATATTTGCCCGCAAGCGCTAAGTCACACATTTTTACCATTTGTGCAGCCGCAACGTTAGATGTCACTGAAATCACACCTTGCCCACCCAACTGCATAAAGTCGAGCGCGGTTGCATCATCGCCTGTGAGCAGAACAAAATTGTCATCAACCAGTTCTTTGATTTGATTTACCCTTGCTAAGTTCCCTGTCGCTTCTTTAATTGCAACAATATTAGCCAATTTAGCTAAACGTCCCACTGTTTCTGGTAATAAATCACATCCAGTACGTGATGGTACATTATAGAGAATTTGAGGCAAGCAAGTACTTTCTGAAATCGCTTTAAAATGCTGATATAACCCTTCCTGCGAAGGTTTATTATAATAAGGTGTTACCGTCAAGCAAGCAACAACCCCTGAATTTTCAAACTCTTTTGTAAGAGAAATAGCTTCTGCTGTTGCATTTGCGCCAGTACCAGCAATGATTGGAATACGTCCATCGGCGAGTTCAAGCGTTGTATGCACAACATCAACATGCTCTTTATGGCTGAGTGTTGCTGACTCACCCGTTGTCCCAACAGAAACAATCGCGGAGGTACCATTTTCTACATGGTAATCCACCAATCTTTTCAAACTTTGTTTATCCAAATCGCCATTTGAATTCATTGGTGTAATCACGGCAACAATGCTGCCAGTGAGGAATGCTTTATAATTAATGTTAGTTTGTGACATACCTGTACCTCCCGAAATAATTTAGTCTCCATGTTACGTTGTCATTTCCAATAAGAAAACCTCTCAAACACACGTTTTTAATGAATTTTGTTAATACCGCAAAGATTAAATTAAACAGAAGTAATAATTCTCTATTATTCTTCGCAAGAGTGAATCTCACTACTTGGCAGCGTGTCATTTTTATGGTTTCCTTACCACAGTTACCCAAACCATTTTTTGGTTGGATTATTGAGCTTAATCAGCATAATTTAATTGAAAATAGATAATAAATAAGGAATGGACTTTGCCTAAAACAGAACAGCAATTTCTTGTAATTACTGCGCTGGGAACAGATCGCACGGGAATTGTGAATACCATCACACGCCTAGTGAGCGAGTGTGGCTGTAATATTGAAGACAGCCGTCTAGCAATGTTTGGCAAAGAATTTACCTTCATCATGATGCTCTCTGGTAGTTGGAATGCTATTGCTCAAATTGAAGCGACCTTACCTTTGAAAGGCGCAGAACTTGAGTTACTTATTGTGATGAAGCGAACTCAAAGTGTACAAACGACTGATTATCCATTAACAGTGACTGTCAATGTAATAGTGGATGACGCGCCGCGTATTGTTGAGCAATTTACCAACCTATTTACGACTCAACAGTGCAATATTGCAGAACTTGTATCAAAAACACAGCCAGCGAATACACGTAATGGCACACCCGCTCAACTTGAAATTCAAATTACGGCGCATCATCCTCTCGATGATAATGGCATAATTATAAAGAATAAATTTCAACAACTATGTACAATGCTTAACGCCAAAGGCAACATAAGCATTGTTAATAATCCTAAAATGCAGAGTTAATGGAGATATATGTAATGAACCCATTGAAAGCCGGTGATAAGGCGCCTCAACTCAGCCTTCCTGACCAAGATGGTGAAATCATCAATCTTTCAGATTATCAGGGTCAACGCGTATTAGTCTATTTTTATCCAAAAGCGATGACCCCAGGATGTACCGTTCAGGCTTGTGGCCTGCGCGATGAAATGGATACGCTTAAGCAAAAAGGTGTTGAAGTTTTAGGCATCAGCACAGATAAACCCGAAAAATTGGCTCGATTCGCTGAAAAAGAGTTATTGAACTTCACTTTACTTTCAGATGAAGACCACCAGATTTGTGAACAATTTGGTATTTGGGGAGAAAAACAGTTCATGGGTAAAACTTATGACGGGATCCACCGTGTGAGTTTTCTTATTGATGCACAAGGAAATATCGAACATGTGTTTGATAATTTCAAAACCAGTAACCACCATGAAATCGTTCTCGAATATTTAAACTCTCACGCTTAAATATCCTGATAAGAGGGCTATTTCATAACGCCCTCTTATTTTATCACTCAAGACATTCATTTCGAATTGAATGCCAACCTAAAGTACATTTTGAAAATAATCAACATGACTTATTTTCAAGCAATTGATTATATAAACAGTAGTTTTCATCATCAAAACACACAAAAATGACTTTTTTAGGAAATTCATTTTCCGCAAGATATTGAGTAACTGTTTGATAAGCGATTTGCGCAGCCAGTTGTTTTGGAAAATGATAAATACCCGTACTAATATTAGGGAAAGCAACCACATTTAATTTATACTGGTTGGCTAATTTTAAACTGGATAAATACGCTTTTTCTAATATTTGGGCTTCATTCTGCGAACCATTTTGCCAAACTGGCCCTACCGTGTGAATAACATATTTTGCGGGTAATTTTCCCGCAGTAGTGATGACAGCATCTCCAGGCTTGCAACCGCCTTGTCTTGCTCTAATTTGACGACATTCATCAAGAATATCCCCTCCACCTGCGCGGTGGATAGCGCCATCAACACCACCTCCACCTAAAAGAGAACTGTTTGCGGCATTCACAATGGCATCAGCATTAATCTTTGTAATATCACCCTGCTGTAGCTCAATTCTTGCTTGCATAACCACTTCCTTTATTCAGATGTCGATTTATTCTCTACTGTATCATCCGGCCATACATTAATAACAGCCTTGATCAAAGTGGCAAGAGGAATGGCGAAAAAGACTCCCCAAAAACCCCATAAACCACCAAAAATAACCACTGACAAGATAATAACTAAAGGATGAAGATTGACTGCTTCAGAAAAAAGTAGCGGAACAAACAAGTTACTATCTAACCCTTGAATAATCAGATAGACAATAATTAATGACCAAAAATCACTGCCAATTCCCCACTGGAATAGCGCGACTAAAACCACAGGTATTGTCACAGCTACAGCCCCGATATAAGGGATCAATACAGAAACCCCGACTAAAACAGACAACAATACTGAATAACGCAAATCAAAATAGGCAAAACCTGCATATGTGCATACACCAACAATAACCATTTCAGTGGCTTTACCGCGTAAGTAGTTAGTGATTTGTTGATTCATTTCCAACCAAACTTTTCCAACTAACAAGCGGTTTCTCGGCAATATTTTTTGTACACTATTAATAATTTTGTGTTTATCCTTTAATAAAAAAACACCATCAGTGGCACTAAAACGAGATAAATTGCTAAAGTAAACATGCCAATGAGTGAAGCAACCGACATTTTCACCGCGGTTTCCGCCATAGAAGATAAGCGCCCTCTCAAATTATCCGCCATCATATCAATGATCCCAGCATCAACTAAGGCAGGATAACGGTCAGGCAATGTTTGCGCGAATTCATTAAAACGATTGACCATGCTAGGAAGATCAGTAACCAAATTTAACCCTTGCTGCCATGCAGTTGGTGCAATAATTAAAATAACCATGGCACTTATTCCGGCGAATAAGGTCAAAATGATACTAACCGCTACAACGCGGGAGCATCCAACACGCTGAAGAATATGTGTTGGCCATTCAAGCAAATATGCTAATACAATGGCCACCAATAACGGAGCAAGTATATTGCTGAAGAAAAAGATGATACAGAAGCCAACAATAAGCAATGTAAACAGCGCGACAGCTTGCGGATCAGCAAAACGGCGCCGATACCATTGTAATAACATTTCCAGCATTCATTGACTCCTTGGAAATTAAGACTTTTTAATGACGATTCCTGAATTAGCGAAAATTATACCGATTAACAAACTTTACGGTAGCTTTTACTCACAAGAATTGCCCTCATATTAATCGTTGTAAGGAATGCAATTGTTTTATGAATAAAAAACTGAAAAATCCACTCATTAGCTTATTAATTGCGGCCTGTGTTAGTGGTATCTCTGTGCCTACATATAGTGCTGTAGAAGATTCGCTACCGGATATAGGAACAACGGCTGGCGGAACATTAAGCATCAACCAAGAGATTATCATCGGTGATGCAATTACTCGCCAAATTAGAGCAAGTACCCCATTAATTTATGATCCGTTACTAAATCAATATATTAATAAATTAGGTATGCGGTTAGTTAAAAATGCAGATTCTGTTAAAACGCCGTTTAAATTTTACTTAGTCAATAACCCAAATATTAATGCTTACGCTTATTTTGGTGGAAATGTTGTTCTTCACTCTGCCCTTTTCCGCTATAGCCAAAATGAGAGCCAATTAGCTTCTGTCATGGCGCATGAAATTTCTCACGTCACACAACGTCACTTAGCAAGAATGATGGAAGATCAAAAATCTACGACACCACTTGCTATTGCCGGTGTAGTAGGTTCTCTATTATTAGTTATGGCTAACCCGCAAGCAGGGTTTGCTGCATTAACGGGAACAATGGCGGGTGTTCAGCAAGGTATGATTACCTTTACTCAATCTAATGAGCAAGAAGCTGATCGCATTGGCTTACAGACACTTAGACGTTCAGGTTTTGATCCGCATGCAATGGCAGACTTCATGCAGACAATGTCAGATCAAACCCGTTATATGTCAAAACCGCCAGAAATCTTGCTGACTCACCCATTACCTGATAGCCGTTTGGCTGATGCGCGTAACCGCTCAAATCAATACCCGAAAGTTAGGGTTCCCTCATCTGAAGATTTCATGCTGGCGCGTGTTCGTATCTTATCCATGTATACATCAGGCCAAGAAAAAGCGTTAGAGCAAATCCTTGAGAACTACAGCAAAGGCACACCAGAAGAGCGCATTGCGGCAGAATATGGTCGGGCATTGCAACTGTCGCAAAATAAAAATATGCGGAAGCGACTAAAATCGTCAATGGATTACTTGAAAAACAGCCTGATAATCCATGGTTTATTGATAGCATGACGGATTTAGATATTGAACAAAATCGTTCTGGAAAAGCAGTAACTCGCCTACAAAATGCACTCAAAAAATCGCCTAACAATCCTGTGTTACAGGTTAACCTCGCCAATGCGTTAATCCAAGATAAACAATATAAAGCGGCGAGTTCATTATTGTACAAATACACCTTTAATAACCCAGCCGATCCGATTGGTTGGGATCTACTTGCAGAATCTTCCGCTAAACAAGGCAATCGAAATGAAGAGTTAGCCGCTTATGCTGAAGGCATGGCATTACGCGGTAATTATGATACTGCCGTTAATTATTTAACCGATGCAAGTCGTAAAAGCCGTTTAGGGAGTTTTGAACAACTACGCTATGATGCGCGTATTGATGAATTAAGACAGCTACAATTACGCGATAGCAAAAATAAGTTATAAGGAAACAGCAACATGACTCACTCTGTCACTATTTACCATAACCCGCGTTGATCTAAAAGTCGTGAAACGCTGGCATTACTGGAATCGAAAGGTGTTCATCCAACTATTATTGAATATTTAAAAACACCACCAAGCATCGCAGAGATTAAACATTTATTAACCCTACTTGGATTTACTGATGCACGACAATTGATGAGAACGAAAGAAGATATCTATAAAGAATTAAATCTTAATGATAAAGCGTTAACACAAGATCAATTGATTAAAGCGATGCACGATAATCCAAAATTAATTGAACGACCTATTGTTATTCATGGCGAAAAAGCGAAATTGGGTCGCCCACCAGAGCAAGTGGTTGAAATATTGTCATTATGAGAAATGGAAACGGCAGTGAATTAGCTGCCGTAATATTATAATTGAAGAATATCTTTCACGAATGGGATCGTTAACTTACGCTGCGCAACAATAGACGCATGGTCTAATTTGTTTAAAATATCAAACAACGTTCCCATTTTTCTATCAAGACGTTTTAAAACAAAACGGCAAACATCTTCAGGTAATTCAAACCCCCGCATGCGAGCTCGTAATTGCAAAGCACAAATTTTATCCTCATCACTTAAAGGATGTAATTTATAGATTTGCCCCCAATCAAGGCGAGAAGCCAAATCAGGTAATGTCAAATTAATTTGCCGAGGTGGCCTATCTCCGGTGATCAATAAACAGGTTCGCCCTATTTCTAATATTCGGTTATACAGATTAAAAATAGCCATTTCCCATTCAGGATCACCTGCAATACACTGAATATTATCAATACACACTAGAGATAAATGTTCCATACCATCTAGAACTTCAGGCACAAAATACGCGCGTTTGTCTAAAGGAACATACCCAACGGCCATATTTTGTTCAGACAATTCAGCACAAGCCGCATGTAATAGGTGACTTTTTCCGCCCCCTTCACGAGACCAATAATAAATATAGCTACCATGAGGTTGATTTATCGCTAATTTAATTGCAGATAATAATGCCTCATTCTCTCCCGCATAAAAGCTTGCAAAGGTTTCGTCATCGGGCAAATAAAGTGGTAGTGAAAGCTGTGATGGTGTATTCAGAAGCACCTCTAACTGTGTAAAACAATTAACGCCAACAAGTTTATCATAAATAGCAAGGATAGATGAACTGGAAGTCGTTAATCGCCGGCGCTTTCGCAACCGGCAATCCTAACTATTTAATTATTTTTTAGAATTATGGACATCAACTTCTTCAATTTCATCCGTAATAAACTGCTTATCAGGTCGAACAAACGTGACAAATTTAAAGATCAATGCCATCACAATACCGACAACAGTGGCTAATGCCATGCCTTTTAGTTCAGCTTGACCAATATGAATAACAGCACCACTTACACCAATAATTAAGATCACAGAAGTTAAAATTAAATTTTGTGGCTTGTTGTAATCAACTTTTGAATCAATAAGCACACGAATACCAGAAGCACCAATCACGCCATAAAGTAATAATGAAACACCCCCCATTACAGGTACGGGTACTAATTGAATTGCCGCTGCTAATTTCCCAACACAAGATAATAAAATAGCAATAATCGCAGCACCACCAATAACCCAAGTACTGTAAACTTTGGTTATTGCCATTACGCCAATATTTTCACCATAAGTTGTGTTTGGTGTTGAACCAAAGAAACCGGAAATAACCGTTGAAAAACCATTTGCAAACATTGAACGGTGCAAACCTGGATTTTTCATCAAATCACGATCCACAATATTTGCCGTCACGACCAAGTGACCAACGTGCTCAGCGATCACCACTAGAGCCGCAGGTAAGATAGTTAAAATGGCAAACCATTCAAATCTCGGTGAATAAAAAGTAGGAATAGCAAACCAAGGTGCTTCAATCACAGGTGTAAAATCAACAATACCCATGAAGTAAGACAATGCATAACCCGCTAAAAAACCAATTAATATTGGAATAATGGAAAGGAATCCGCGAAATACCACTGCGCAAAGAATTGTCACCACTAATGTTGTAATTGAAATAATTAGCGTTGATGATTCTACAGGCGCATCCGCTGTTGGCAATAATCCGGCCATACCGGCTGCGGTTTGTGCTAATTCTAAACCAATAACAGCAACAATTGCCCCCATTGCTGCCGGAGGGAACATGGCATTAATCCAGCCCCTTCCCGCCACTTTGACTATTAATGCAACAAGACAAAATAACACCCCACAAATAATAAAGCCTCCCAATGCAAGCTCATAGCCTAATGGAAGCAATATCAATACAGGTGATATAAATGCAAAACTCGATCCTAAATAAGCCGGAATGCGACCTTTACAAATGAATAAGTATAATAAGGTCCCAATACCATTAAACAGTAAAACGGTCGCTGGGTTTATACCAAACAAAATTGGTACGATAACGGTTGCCCCAAACATAGCAAACAGATGTTGAAAACTGAGCGGTATCGTTTGAAATAGCGGTGGCCTTTCTTCAACACTGATCGTACGGCGTGTCATTTTGTTTTATCCCCTTAATACTTTTTGAATCAAAAAAAAGCCGACTTCTTAAGTCGGCTAGTTATTATTTTGTACCAAATATCTTATCGCCCGCGTCTCCAAGACCCGGAACAATATACCCATCTTCATTTAAATATTGATCAATAGACGCGGTATAAAGCTCAACATCTGGGTGAGCCGCTTCTAGTGCAGCAATTCCTTCAGGAGCCGCAACAAGGACTAATACTTTAATTGATTTACAGCCTGCATTTTTCAGCAAGTCAATTGTTGCAATCATTGACCCACCCGTTGCTAACATTGGGTCAACAACAAGCGCTAAACGCTCATCAATGTTAGAAACTAATTTTTGGAAATAAGATACAGGTTTCAGTGTTTCTTCATCACGATAAACACCAACTACACTGATACGCGCACTTGGAACACTTTCTAAAACTCCGTTCATCATCCCAATACCTGCACGCAGGATAGGAACAACAGTAATTTTCTTCCCTTTAATTTGTTCTATTTCTACAGGACCACACCAACCTTCAATGGTGACTGTCTCAGTTTCTAGGTCAGCGGTTGCTTCATAAGTCAGTAGGCTACCAACCTCTGAGGCCAGTTCACGAAAACGTTTAGTGCTGATTTCATGATCTCGCATCAGGCCGAGTTTATGTTTAACGAGAGGGTGTTTTACCTCAACGATCTTCATGGGATTCTCCTACTATTTTAGACGCCAGCGCACAAAAAAATCGCCGGATTATACCTCTTTTTATATGCATTGCCACCTAGAACGACTTGATTGATGTCAAAACAATCAAAAATAATACATTTTTATATTAGGATTAATTCATTCATAAAGCTATCGCAAACGTTTGCTTAGCCTGATAGAATAGATTTCATTGACGTTCATTTTTCTAAAACACAATTGCCTTGGGGGCCGTAGTGACTGATAAAACCTCTCTCAGCTATAAAGATGCCGGTGTTGATATTGATGCGGGTAATGCCTTGGTTGAACGAATTAAAGGTGTGGTAAAAGAAACCCGCCGTCCAGAAGTGATGGGAGGATTGGGAGGATTTGGTGCTTTATGTTCTCTGCCCCAAAAATACCGTGAGCCCGTTTTAGTTTCCGGGACTGATGGTGTAGGTACAAAACTGCGCCTCGCAATGGATCTAAAACGCCATGATACAATCGGTATCGATCTCGTCGCAATGTGTGTGAATGACCTCATTGTACAAGGCGCTGAACCATTATTTTTCTTAGATTACTATGCAACAGGTAAATTGGATGTCGATACCGCAGCAAGTGTTATCACTGGAATTGCTGAAGGTTGTAAACAATCTGGTTGTGCATTAGTGGGTGGTGAAACTGCTGAAATGCCGGGCATGTATCATGGTGAAGATTATGATGTCGCAGGTTTCTGTGTTGGTGTTGTAGAACGTTCTGAAATTATTGATGGTAGTAAAGTGAGTGCTGGCGATGCATTGATTGCGCTTGCCTCAAGTGGTCCCCACTCCAATGGTTATTCATTAATTCGCAAAATTCTAGAAGTCAGTAAAACTGACTCAGAAGCGGTTGAACTTGAAGGCAAGTCACTTGCTGATCATTTATTGGCACCAACGCGTATCTATGTCAAAAATGTCCTTGAATTAATAGAAAAATGCGATATTCATGCAATCGCGCACATTACTGGTGGTGGTTTCTGGGAAAATATTCCACGCGTATTACCTGAAAATACACAAGCGCAAATTGATAAAGATAGCTGGCAATGGCCTGCGGTCTTTAATTGGTTGCAACAAGCAGGTAGCGTGACCGACCACGAAATGTATCGCACCTTTAACTGTGGTGTCGGTATTATTATTGCCCTTCCTCAACATGAAGTTGAATCTGCTTTAGCGCTTCTGAATTCTCTGGGCGAAACAGCTTGGCAAATAGGGACAATTGCAACTCAACCCGCTGGTGAAGAACAGGTAGTGATTCGCTAATGAAAAAGGTCGTTGTTCTCATTTCTGGCAGCGGCAGTAATTTGCAGTCACTGATTGATACAACATCATATGCTTCTCAAGCACAAATTGTTGCCGTTATCAGCAATCAGCCTGAAGCTTATGGGCTAGTTCGCGCACAACAGGCTGGAATTCCAGCCTTATCTTTGAGCACAAAACTGTTTGCTAATCGTGATGAATATGATGCTGCTCTCATGACAATGATCGACGAATATCAGCCAGATTTAGTTGTATTAGCTGGGTTTATGCGAATTTTAACGCCTAATTTCGTCAAACATTATGAAGGGAAAATGCTTAATATCCACCCTTCTTTACTGCCTAAATATCCCGGCTTACATACTCACCGTAAAGCCCTAGAAAATGGTGATCAAGAACACGGTACTTCCGTGCATTTTGTCACAGAAGAGCTTGATGGTGGGCCTGTTATCTTACAAGCTAGAATCCCAATTTTAGCTGAAGATACTGAAGAAAATCTCATTGAGCGAGTGAAAGAGCAAGAGCATCATATTTATCCCAAAGTGGTGCAATGGTTTGTGACAGGACGTTTAACCATGAAGGATAATCATGCCTATTTAGATGGTACACTTTTATCACCACAAGGCTTTATCAAAGCACCATAGGTTTTCTATCTTCCTTCTTTTTGATGTTACATGAACGCTACATTTTCTTTGCTGTTTGTAAACCAGATAAAATAAGTGATGTAGTGTTCATGCCATCTTGATAACTCATTAGCCCTGCTGCTTTAAAATTGCGTTAATCTTCGCCAATTAACAGAACTCTCTGCTTTGTGTCATTATTTTATCGCAAATAAGTGTTATTCTTATGTATTAAGTTGGAAAATAGAAGCATCATATCTATTCTAAAAGACTTAATGCGTCTTTAAATACAATACATATTTTTTAATAACACAGAGGTGTTTTATGACAACCGGGCAAGCTCATCCGTTTAGATTGCGCCCACTTGAACGTGAAGATTTAGCATTTATCCATCAACTTGATAACAATGCAAGTGTGATGCGCTACTGGTTTGAAGAGCCATATGAAGCATTTGTTGAACTAAGCGATCTTTATGACAAACATATTCACGACCAATCAGAACGGCGTTTTATTGTTGAGAATGAAAGTGAAAAAGTTGGTTTAGTTGAATTGGTTGAAATTGATTACATTCATCGTCGCTCTGAATTTCAAATTATTATTGCGCCACGCTATCAAGGTCATGGCTACGCAACTCGCGCAGCTAAACTTGCAATGGATTACGCATTTTCAGTGCTCAATCTTTATAAACTGTACCTCATCGTAGATAAAGAGAATATCAAAGCAATTCATATTTATAATAAACTCGGCTTTCATACAGAAGGTGAACTTATTGACGAGTTTTTTGTTAATGGTCGATATCACACTGCTATTCGTATGTGTATTTTCCAAAGCCAATATTTTGCAATTAAAGCTCAATCAAGCAATCCTGAAAATGTTGTCAGCCCTCACGCAACAATTAAACAACACCTTTAGGATCCCAAAAGCTCTGCTAGCACAATCAAGTTAATCGCTGCATGTTAGTCAGGGTTTTTAATCTGATGAGTAGTCAGTACGATATGGAGAAACAATGTCCCAAGAACGTTTATATCATGAAAAAGAGCTAAGCTGGCTAGCATTCAACGAACGAGTATTACAAGAAGCAGCAGATAAGCGAAACCCTCTTATTGAGCGTATGCGTTTTTTGGGCATTTATTCCAATAATTTAGATGAATTTTATAAAGTGCGTTTTGCCGATGTAAAGCGACGCATTTTAATCAATGAAGAACGTGGTTCAGCAAGTGGCGCTCGCCATTTACTCAAACGCATTCAAAATAAAGTCGCAAAGCAAGAACAAGAGTTCGATATTCTCTATAACGACTTGCTACTTGAAATGGCACGTAACCAAATATTTTTAATTAATGAGCGCCAGATTTCTCCACGTCAACAAATATGGTTACGCCAATACTTTCGCCAAAATCTCCGCCAGCACATTACACCGATTTTAATAAATCCTGATACTAATCTGGTCGAATTTTTAAAAGATGATTACACCTATTTAGCGGTCGAGATTATCAATGGCAATGATGTCCAATATGCTTTATTGGAGATCCCTTCAGATAAAGTACCTCGTTTCGTCAATTTACCGCCTGAAATGCCAAAACGACGCAAATCAATGATCTTAATTGATAATATTTTACGTTATACGCTTGATGAAATATTCAAGGGCTTCTTCGATTACGATAAATTAAATGCTTATTCGATGAAGATGACGCGTGATGCAGAATATGATATCGCAACTGAAATGGAATCCAGTTTGCTTGAAATTATGTCGTCGACATTAAAACAGCGCTTAACGGCAGAACCAGTGCGTTTTGTTTATCAACGCGATATGCCTGATGAAATGGTCGCTGTTTTACGAGAAAAATTGGGATTATCTAATGACGACTCCGTCATTGCGGGTGGCCGTTATCATAACTTTAAAGATTTTATTAAGTTCCCCAATGAAGGCAATAAAAATCTATTAAATAAACCGTTGCCAAGACTGCGCCATCGTTGGTTTGATAATTTCCGCAATGGTTTTGATGCTATTCGTGAACGGGATGTATTACTTTATTATCCCTATTACACTTTCGAACATACCTTAGAATTGCTAAGGCAAGCATCATTTGATCCGAATGTTCTCTCTATTAAGATCAATATTTATCGTGTTGCGAAAGATTCGCGAATTATTGATTCTATGATCCACGCTGCTCATAACGGTAAAAAAGTGACTGTTGTCGTTGAATTGCAAGCACGATTTGACGAAGAAGCCAATATTCATTGGGCAAAACATCTTACTGCGGCTGGCGTACATGTCATTTTCTCTGCACCCGGCTTAAAAATACATGCAAAGCTCTTTATTATCTCGCGCATGGAAGAAGGTCAAATTGTCCGTTATGCACATATCGGAACGGGTAACTTTAATGAGAAAACAGCGCGTCTCTATACTGATTACTCGCTTTTGACTGCAAATGAAGAAATTACCAATGAAGTTCGTCGCGTTTTCAGCTTTATTGAAAATCCTTACCGCCCAGTGACTTTCAATAATTTGATGGTTTCTCCACAGAATACTCGAACTAAACTAAATGCGTTAATTGACCAAGAAATTGTCAATGCACTAGCGGGTCTGCCAAGTGGGATCACCTTAAAAATCAATAATCTTGTTGATAGAGAACTGACAGATAAATTATATGATGCTTCGAATGCAGGTGTAAAAGTTCGTTTATTAATTAGAGGAATGTGCTCGTTAGTCGCCGGACAGCCGGGATACAGTGAAAATATTCAAGTCACCAGTATTGTCGACCGTTTTTTAGAACATGACCGCGTATATGTGTTTGCCAATGCCGGTGATGAGCAAGTCTTTATTTCATCAGCTGATTGGATGACACGAAATATTGACTATCGAATTGAAGTTGCGGTACGTCTTGTTGACGAGAGGCTAAAACAAACTGTACTCGATATTCTCGAATTACAATTTAGTGATACCGTTAAAGCCCGTTATGTTGACAAAGATCTCAGTAATAACTATGTTCCCCGCGGTAATAAGCGAAAAATACAAGCTCAACTCGCAGTTTATGACTATTTGAAATCATTAGAAACACCAGAAACAAGGTCTTAATATTATGCCAATCACTCAACCCTCGGCCCCGAGGCCTCAAGAAATTGCGGCTATTGACCTTGGCTCTAATAGCTTTCATATGGTGATCGCTCGAATTGTCAATGGTGCACTTCAAGTTCTCACTCGTTTAAAAAAACGTGTCCATCTCGCAGATGGCTTAAGTGAAACGAATGAATTAAGTGAAGAAGCTATGGAGCGTGGATTAGCCTGTCTCGCGCTGTTTGCTGAACGCCTGCAAGGATTTAATGAAGCCAATGTTTGTATTGTCGGGACACATTCCCTTCGCGTTGCCACCAATGTTGAAGAGTTTTTAAAACGCGCCAAGAAAATAATCCCCTATCCTATTGAAATTATTTCTGGCCAAGAAGAAGCGCGTTTAATTTTTATGGGTGTAGAGCACACTCAACCCGAAAAAGGCAGAAAATTAGTCATTGATATTGGTGGTGGTTCAACCGAATTAATTATTGGTGAAAAGTTCGAACCGTTATTAATTGATAGTCAACGAATGGGGTGTGTGAGTTTTGCTCGAAACTATTTTCCTAATGAAGTGATTACACCTGAAAATTTTAGCCGTGCTTATTTAGCGGCCTTTTTAAAGCTTGAACATTCTGCAACACAATTTAAAAAGTTAAAGTGGGATGTTGCAATGGGCGCTTCTGGAACCATAAAAGCCGCCCATAATGTCATTATTGAAATGGGTGAACTTGATGGCGTTATTACACGAGAACGTCTTGAAAAAATAAAACAGCTCGCATTAAGATATAAAACCTTTTCAGCTGTGGAAATTCCGGGATTATCCTCAGAACGTAAATATGTTTTTGTTCCCGGACTTGCTATTTTATGTGCGGTTTTTGATTCACTCAATATTCAAGAACTTCGTCTTTCTGATGGCGCTTTGCGTGAAGGGGTTTTGTATGAAATGGAAGGTCGTTTTCGCCACCAAGACATCCGCCAGCGTACAGCATTAAGCCTTGCCGAACATTACAATATTGATAGAGAACAAGCCAAACGCGTCCTTAAAACGATGGAAGAACTTTATCATCAATGGGCGCAACAAAACCCTAAATTAGTCAATCCGCAGCTTGAGTCAATCTTAATCTGGGCGGTCATGCTCCATGAAGTTGGGCTAAATATCAACCAAAGTGGCTTACATCGCCACTCTGCTTATATATTACAAAACACCAATTTACCCGGTTTTAATCAAGAACAACAATTATTACTCGCCACTTTAGTGCGTAATCATCGCCGCGCGATTAAATATGATGATATTCCTAAGTTCCATTTATATAAAAGAAAACAATTTTTTCCATTGATTCAAATATTACGGTTATCAATTTTATTGAATAATCAACGTCAATCAACCACCACACCATCATCATTGCGTTTAAAAACAGATGATGGCCATTGGACATTGTATCTTCCTGCTAATTACCTCACGCAAAATGCACTGATGCAGTTAGATTTAGAAAAAGAAAGTGCTTATTGGGAAGATGTACCCGGTTGGGAATTGAAGGTTCGAGAAGAGTCTAATTAATGTGGTTATTACTTAATTATTATACATTAACCTGATTATTTCTCTCTGTAATTGGCCGACTTGCCCCCAATTTGTTAAGATTACGAGTATGACTTGGCGTTAAGTGTAAATTAATGACAACTAAAGTAGTCATTTTCCGCCAACGGATAAAATAAAGGCGCGTTAAGCACCTTTCATTGTTTTAAGGATTAAAATGTCACAACCTGCTTTCTCAACTGATGCAATACCTACAGTAAATCCGCATTCACAGAAACTGGCGTTTATCCGTCAGCAGATTTTAACGTTGTTTATGGACGATGAAGAATTTGTCCATGCGCTGATTGAACATGACCAGCATATTAGTCTGAATGACAAAAAGATAAGTGAAAAAGTCCATGCTGTTAAAGAATTGCTCGTTGATTTACACGCAGCGGATATCGCCGATATTTTGGAGATGTTGCCTTATGATGAACGTTTAGCATTATGGCGTCTTGTTGATAATACTGAACGCGGTGAAGTGTTAGTCGAAGCTTCTGTTGCCGTTTGGGATAGTTTAATAAAAGACATGTCAGACAGAGAGCTATTACGCGCTGTTGCCAACCTTCATGTCGACGAACAAGCTTATATTGCTGAGCATTTACCACAAGACACCATGAGAAGGTTACTCACCTATCTCGACCCAAGTCTTCGTAGCCGTATACGTGAAGTTTTGCAGTATGCAAAAGACAGTGTTGGGCAAATGATGGATTTTGAGTTCGTCACTGTCCGTCCACATATTACATTAAAAACAGTACAACGTTACTTGCGTCAACGCGGCAAAATACCTGAAGCTACCGATAAAATTTTCGTTGTTGATCATAACAATCACCTGCAAGGCGAATTACCTCTTACAACCATTTTAATTCAATCGCCTGAAAAAATTGTCGCAGATGTCATGAAAACCGACACAGTCACCTTCTTACCTGATGAAAAAGGGGAAGATGCAGCCAGTGCGTTCGAACGTTATGACTTAATTTCTGCTGCCGTTGTAGACAACAATGGGCTACTAATGGGGCGACTAACTGTTGAAGATATCGTTGACAACTTAAACGAAGAAAATGATAACAGCATCCGCCGGATGGGGGGGTTAAGCCCAGAAGAAGATGTGTTTGCTCCCGTTGGTCAAGCCGTGAAAACACGTTGGACATGGCTTGCAATTAACTTATGTACAGCGTTTGTTGCCTCTCGTGTAATTGGTGTGTTTGAAGACACTATTTCGCAACTTGTTGCCTTAGCAACCTTAATGCCTATTGTTGCTGGTATTGGTGGGAATACAGGTAACCAAACTATTACCATGATTGTCCGAGCAATCGCCTTACACCAAATCCAAACGGGTAGTTTCTCATTCTTAATGTTAAGAGAGCTGGGAGTTGCCTTTATTAACGGGATTGTCTGGGGTGGTATAATGGGAGTTGTCACCTATTTCCTTTATGGCGATATTGCCATGGGTGCCGTCATGACCCTAGCTATGGTACTAAACCTACTCATGGCTGCCATTATGGGCGTTCTTATCCCGTTAATTATGCTTAAATGTGGTAAAGACCCTGCGATTGGTTCTAGCGTAATGATCACCGCCATTACCGATACAGGTGGATTCTTTATTTTCTTAGGATTAGCCACACTTTTCTTAGTTTAATCAAATCGCCTTTATGCCTAAAATGCCCAGTAAACTTACTGGGCATTTTACTTATTAGAATAAAATAAGCTCATACACTATTTCATTCTCAACAATATAGTCTTGCAATAACAGCAATGGTTATTTTAAATTAACGATGCAATTTCAAGATATATATTCGCTAACCTTTAATTTATTTTCATTTACTATTACTACTAAAAATATTTCTATATTAGAAAATTAATATTTTGTTACTTTATCGACGATTTAATCAGCAAAAAATATATTTTTTTATCAATTAATACCTAATAGTGAAAATATAATTATAGGATCTCCTGAAAAAAACCTTTTATTAACATCATATAATGTTATTGTTTCACCAAATAGACAATCACACCACACTAAAACAGATAACAGGAATATTAACCTTGTTTTGAGGATGACTGTTTACAGAATATGGAATTTCCTGCTATAAATTAACTCATGCATTAAGTTACAGAGTATTAACTAGGTTACATCATCTAGCGCTTTATACCTCGTATCTGTTCACTTCTAATATTATTTGCCTCTTATATTAGCGGCAAATTGAACTGTTATATCGAATACACAATAAATGTACCCTAAATAATTCGAATGATAGCAAAGTGACCAAGGAATGAATGACTAGGAACAAACTAACAACTGAAGATTGTCGCCATAAATACAATCAACAGCACAGCAACTTTAAGTACGACGGATATAAATAATATATCCGGTATTAAAAAAGGATCATATTATGACATCGCAAGCAAGCAGCCAGCCCTCGGCAAGGCCATTGAGAAAAGAAGACTATAAAACTTTGGGGTTATCCTCTTTAGGTGGAACATTAGAGTTTTATGATTTTGTTATTTTTGTTTTTTACGCAAAAATTATTTCTCAACTCTTTTTCCCTGGTGACAATGAGTTCTTAGCACTCATGGCAACACTCGGTTTGTTTGCAGCAGGTTATCTCGCACGCCCACTTGGCGGCATTATTATGGCGCACTTCGGCGATAAAGTTGGCCGTAAGAAAATGTTTACTTTGAGTATTTTCTTAATGGCATTCCCGACTTTTGTTATTGGTTTTTTACCAACTTATGCCAGTATTGGCATGGCAGCGCCATTGTTATTATTGTTAATGCGTATTATGCAAGGTGCAGCCATTGGTGGCGAAATGCCGGGTGCTTGGGTATTTATTGCAGAGCATACACCAAAACAGCGCTATGGCCTCGGTGTTGGTACTTTAACTTCAGGGATTACTGGCGGGATTTTATTAGGTTCAATCGTTGCTATCATTATTGAACGTAGTTATAGCGCGCAAGAAGTGCATGATTTCGCATGGCGTATTCCGTTTATTTTAGGTGGTATATTTGGCTTCATCTCTGTTTATTTACGCCGTTTCTTAGAAGAAACGCCTATATTCAAAGAATTAGCAGCGAAAAAAGCATTAGCACAAGAGATGCCAGTTAAAACGGTTATTAAATCACACAAACAAGCTTGCTTGATTACTGCGGGCTTAACATGGTCATTATCTACAGCCATTGTTGTGACTATCTTGATGACGCCTGATGTTGTTTTGAAAGGATTATACAATATTGATCGTAATGTTGCTTTGCAAGCAAACTGCGCAGCGACACTGACATTAACGTTAGGTTGTATTTTCTGGGGCTGGTTAGGTGACAAAGTTGGAACGCGTATTTCCATGGCATTTTCATGGGGTGGCTTAGCGGTTACTGCACTGTATTTTTATTCCTCTTTATCATCAGATATTGCATCATCAACATTAACGTTTAACTATGCTTTAATGGGATTCTTTGTTGGCGCAATTGCAACAACACCAATTATCAGCACTCGAGCATTTCCACCAGAGATCCGTTTCTCCGGTTTATCCTTTGCTTATAATGTTGCTTACGCAATCTTTGGTGGATTGACACCAATATTAACAGGCGCATGGTTGCAACAATCTCATATGGCCCCTGCTTATTATGTTGCCGGTGTTTCCTTGTTAGCCGTAGCAATTGCATTTTTGCCATTAGCTTGGAGAGGTTGGACTGCTAATCCTGCAACCGCATCAACACAAGATAATTTAGAAGCATTAAAAACCAGCGCTACACGTTAATCGACACTGACTTTCTGCCGTAACTTATTTAACCTGTCGTTTTTTATCGCGACAGGTTTTTTATTTCCCCTGCCTAATTAATTCATAGTATGCGTATATCATCGTTTCTGCACATTATTTGACGATATATTCATATTTCCTTCATTTTTTCGTGGAAGCATCACGTTAAACTATTAATATGTCGCAACTGACTAATTTCTAAAAATATAACACGTCTATTTACGTTGTTATGAATTGATTTTTTATTCGGCTTTGAGCTAAGCGAAAACCTAAAAATGAACAAACCTAAAAACCGTACAACATTAACTCGTTCAGCTATTTTAGTTGCTATCATTATTGCAGCAGGCGCGGGTTGGTATTTTTACTCTCAAAGCAACCAGCCTGAAGCAGATAAAAGTAGTCAATCGGCAAGTAATCGCCCTACTCGGCCAGGAGTAATGCCCGGTCGTGTTTTAGCTCCTGTACAATTTGCTGTTGCGCAGGAAAAAGTTGTTCCTCGTTATTTATCAGGTCTTGGCACAGTGCAAGCGGCTAATGTCGTGACGGTAACAAGCCGTGTTGAAGGTCAATTGATGTCATTACATTTTATTGAAGGACAACACGTTAAAGCAGGCGATTTATTGGCTGAAATTGATCCTCGCCCATTCAAAGTGCAACTTGCCCAAGCTGAAGGTCAATTAGCGAAAGATAAAGCAACCCTTGCCAATGCAAAACTGGACTTAAGTCGCTATCAAAAATTAGCAGGAACCAACGTTATTTCGCAACAAGAGTTAGATAACCAAAAAGCCGCTGTCTTACAAGCCGAAGGAACAATTAAAGCTGACCAAGCCGCGGTCGATAGCGCTAAATTACAGTTAACTTATAGCCGCATTACCGCGCCTATTTCCGGTCGTGTCGGCTTAAAACAAGTTGATGTCGGTAATTTTATTTCAGCAGGAACTTCAACGCCGCTCGTTGTTATTACCCAGACAGAACCTGCAGATGTGTTATTTGCTCTTCCTGAAGGTGATATTCCTGCTATTCAAAAAGCCCAGTCATCCGGCCAACCCGTTATCGTCGAAGCTTGGGATCGTAATAATATTGCCATGATTACTGAAGGATATTTATTAAGCACTGATAATCAGATTGATCCATCGACGGGCACATTGAAAATAAAAGCGCGTTTTACCAATGAAGGACAAAGCTTATTTCCCAACCAATTTGTCAATATCAAAATGCAAATTGAAACCTTGCAAAATGCGGTTGTTATTCCTACCGCTGCATTACAAATGGGTAATGAAGGTCACTATGTTTGGATATTAAGTGATGATAATCATGTCACCAAACAAACTGTCACAGTTGGTATGCAAGATAGCCAACAAGTTGTGATTGAAAGTGGCCTTGCTGCAAATGCCAAAGTAATTACTGATGGTGTTGACCGACTAACCGATGGTACGCGTGTTGAGGTCGTCAATAGTGACACTACAAAACCATCCCCAAAAACACAAAAAAATAACAAGTCAGTGGAAAACGCCTAATGCAGCCCGGAATTCAAAAAGGCGGAGGTCCTTCTCGCCTCTTCATTCTACGCCCTGTCGCCACCACTTTATTTATGGTGGCAATTCTCATCGCAGGGATCATTGGTTATCGGTTTTTGCCAGTTTCGGCATTACCGGAAGTTGATTACCCAACAATTCAAGTCATTACCCTTTATCCGGGAGCAAGCCCTGATGTCATGACATCCGCGGTTACTGCCCCACTGGAAAGGCAGTTTGGTCAAATGTCAGGGTTAAAACAGATGTCATCACAAAGTTCTGGTGGTGCATCTGTCATTACGTTGATGTTCCAATTAACCTTGCCACTTGAAGTAGCAGAGCAAGAAGTTCAAGCAGCAATCAATGCGGCATCAAATCTTTTACCTTCTGATTTGCCTTACCCGCCTGTTTATAACAAAGTTAACCCAGCAGATCCGCCAGTGCTTACATTGGCAGTGACTTCCGACACAATGCCATTGACACAAGTTCAAGATATTATTGAAAACCGTGTTGCTCAAAAGATTTCGCAGGTTAATGGTGTAGGATTAGTCACCCTTGCGGGAGGCCAGCGCCCTGCGGTAAGAGTGAGTTTAAATCCTCAAGCTGTAGCCGCTAAAGGGTTAGATAGCGAAACAATTCGTACCGCTATTAATAATGCTAACGTCAACTCAGCAAAAGGGAGTTTCGACGGCCCAACACGTGCAGTCACACTTTCAGCTAATGACCAAATGAAGTCATTAGATGATTACCGCCACTTAATTGTTGCATTTCAAAATGGTGCCCCCGTTCGTCTTGGCGATATCGCAACCATTGAAAATGCAGCAGAGAATGCTTACTTAGGCGCTTGGGCAAATACTGAACAGGCTATTGTGATTAATGTTCAACGCCAACCGGGTGCGAATGTTATTGAAACAACAGATACCATACGTAATATTTTACCTGAATTAATTGAAACTCTGCCAAAATCAGTCAATGTTGAGATATTAACTGATAGAACAAGCACCATTCGCGCTTCCGTTAATGATGTGCAATTTGAGTTAATGCTGGCAATTGCACTAGTTGTTATGGTGATCTACCTCTTTTTACGTAATGGCATTGCCACACTGATCCCGGGCATTGCCGTACCCCTATCATTAGTGGGTACTTTTGCTGTGATGTATTTTTGTGGGTTTTCAGTTAATAACCTGACATTAATGGCACTTACCATTGCAACTGGCTTTGTTGTTGATGACGCCATTGTGGTTATCGAAAATATATCTCGCTATCTCGAACAAGGTGATAAGCCGTTAGTTGCTGCACTTAAAGGTGCGGGAGAAATTGGTTTTACCATCATTTCATTAACCTTCTCATTGGTTGCCGTTTTAATTCCATTGTTATTTATGGGCGATATTGTTGGGCGCTTGTTTAGGGAATTTGCCATCACTTTGGCAGTGGCTATTTTAATCTCAGCCGTGGTTTCATTGACCTTAACACCAATGATGTGCGCGCGTTTACTCAAACCAGAGTCTGAACATAAACACAACCGCTTTGAACTGGTTTGTGAACGTTTTTTTGATGGCATGATTGCAGCTTATGCTATTGGGTTAAAACGGGTATTAAATCATCCGTGGTTAACGCTAAGCGTTGCAATTAGTACATTAATTTTGACCGGATTGCTGTATATGTGGATACCAAAAGGTTTCTTCCCTTTACAAGATAATGGAATTATTCAAGGGACTATTGAAAGCCGACAATCCATCTCATTTTCAGCAATGGCGCAAAAGCAAGCCGAAGTTGCAGAGAAATTATTAGCTGATCCGGCTGTTGATAATGTCACCACTTATGTGGGTGTTGATGGAACCAATCCAACGTTAAATAATGGGCGCATTCAAATCACTTTAAAACCCTTAGATGATCGCCCTGACCGCGTCAATACGATTATTCCTCGCTTACAACAAGCTGCGGATAGTATTTCTGGTGTCAATTTATACCTACAACCAATGCAGGATTTAACCATTGATACCCAGCTTGCGCGCACCCAATATCAATTCTCTTTACAAGCAGGTTCTTTAGAGGAATTAGCACTTTGGGTTCCGCAACTATTAGCAGAATTGAAACAACAGCCCGAGCTAATTGATGTTAGCAGTGATTGGCAAGATAAAGGGCTTGTTGCTTATGTCAATGTTGATAGAGATACTGCAAGTCGTTTTGGTATTACAATGTCAGCAATTGATAACGCATTATATAATGCATTTGGCCAACGAATGATTTCGACGATTTATACGCAATCGAATCAATACCGCGTTATTCTTGAACATAATACCCAAACTCGTGATGGTGTTAATGCATTAAATGATATTCGACTCAAAGGGACGGATGGTGCAATTGTTCCACTGAATACATTAGTCAATATCAAAGAAGGTTATGGTCCTCTTGCCATTAATCACCAAGATCAGTTTCCTTCAGTTACTTTCTCATTCAACCTTGCTGAAGGGGCTTCGTTAGAATCTGGCGTCAATGCAGTCAAAGATGCAGAGGCACGCATTGCAATGCCAAAATCTATCACAACCCAATTCCAAGGCGCGACGCAAGCTTTCGAATCTGCACTGAGTAGCACTGTGTGGTTAATTGCTGCTGCAATTATTGCCATGTATATAGTATTAGGGATTTTGTATGAAAGCTTTATTCACCCAATAACTATTCTTTCAACACTACCAACAGCAGGTGTTGGGGCTTTATTAGCCTTAATGATGGCAGGGAATGAATTAGATGTCATCGCCGTCATTGGGATCATCTTATTAATCGGGATTGTGAAAAAGAATGCCATCATGATGATTGACTTTGCTCTTGCCGCTGAACGCGAAAAAGGCATGTCACCGCGTGATGCAATTTATCAGGCCTGTTTATTACGTTTTCGTCCTATTTTAATGACGACAATGGCAGCATTACTTGGTGCTTTACCATTGATGTTAAGTACGGGAGTTGGCGCCGAGCTAAGACAACCTTTAGGCGTCTGTATGGTTGGTGGACTGATTATGAGCCAAATCCTGACTCTGTTTACAACACCGGTGATTTACCTGTTATTTGACAGACTTTCTAACTTTGTCAAATCTCATCGTCAAACACGCCAAAAACAGGTCTTATGATGAAACGCTTCTTTGCCTTGTTTATCAGCCGCCCCGTTGCGACAACGCTAATTAGTGTGGCAATCACACTTTGCGGTGCATTGAGCTTTATCTTTTTGCCTGTTGCACCATTACCGCAAGTTGATTACCCTGTTATAAATGTGACAGCGTCACTTCCGGGTGCTTCTCCGGAAACGATGGCATCATCCATTGCGACACCGCTTGAAAGCTCATTGGGAAGTATTGCCGGACTGAGTGAAATGACATCCAGTAGCGCACTTGGACGAACAACCATTACACTTGAGTTTAATCTCGATAAAGATATCAATAATGCAGCTCGTGAGGTACAAGCTGCCATTAATGCCGCACAAAGTTTATTACCAAGTGGCATGCCTAGTCGGCCACGTTATTACAAATCTAACCCCTCCGACGCACCTATTATGATTTTGACACTGACATCAAAAACATTAGGAACAGGTGAGATTTACGACATTGCTTCAACGCGTTTAGCACAACGCATTGCCCAAATTGAAGGTGTTAGTGAAGTTTCAGTCGGTGGTGGCTCACTGCCTGCTGTTCGAGTCGAACTCAATCCAACCGCTCTATTTAACCAAGGTGTTTCACTTGATCAGGTTCGTAGAGCCATTAGCAGCGCAAACGTGCGTCAGCCACAAGGTTATATCAATAACGATGATAATCGCTGGCAAATTCAAACGAATGATGAATTAAAAAAAGCAGAAGATTACCGCCCTATTATTGTTCATTATAGCAATGCTAATCCGGTTCAATTAAGTGATGTAGCAACAGTCAAAGATTCAGTCCAAGATGTTCGGGCTGCCGGTATGTCAGGTGGAGAACCTGCGGTATTGATTGTGATCCGCCGTGAAGCTGGTGCAAACATCATTGAAACGGTTAATCGAATTCGTGAAGAATTACCCGAATTTCGTGACATGATCCCCGCCGCGATTGATTTAAAAGTTGCTCAAGATAGAACGCCGACGATCCGCGCTTCACTTGTTGAAGTTGAACGCGCATTAATGATTGCTATCGCCTTAGTTATCTTAGTTGTTTTGTTATTTTTACGTTCTGGTCGCGCTACGCTGATCCCAGCTATTGCTGTTCCTGTTTCTCTTATTGGTACATTTTCAGCAATGTATTTATGCGGTTTTAGCTTAAATAATCTCTCATTAATGGCACTGACAGTCGCCACAGGTTTTGTCGTGGATGATGCCATTGTCGTATTGGAAAATATTTCTCGCCACATAGAGAAAGGTCAAAAGACCTTTATTGCCGCTGTAAAAGGTGTAAGTGAAGTTGGTTTTACTGTCGTTTCAATGAGCATTTCATTAGTCGCCGTTTTCATCCCATTATTATTAATGGATGGATTGGTTGGACGATTATTCCGTGAGTTTGCCATTACACTTGCAACGGCTATCGGTATTTCATTAGTCATTTCATTGACGTTAACGCCAATGATGTGTGCTTATCTGTTAAAAAGGCAAGTGCTAAAAAAAGATGCTAAAACCAAAGGTATGGCACTTTTCATGCAAAAAATTCAAAAAGGTTACGGTGTCACATTAGATTGGATGCTTTCTCATCGAAAAAGTGTCTTAGCCATTTTGTTTGCCACTATTGGTCTTAATATTTATTTATATATCTCCATTCCGAAAACTTTTTTCCCTGAACAAGATACTGGGCGTTTATTAGGATTTGTGCGCGCTGACCAAAGCATCTCATTTCAATCAATGAAAGAGAAAATGCAGCGCTTTATGAAAGAAGTCAATGCAGACCCTGCTGTTGATAGCGTGACGGGTTTCACGGGAGGAAGCCGTGTAAATAGTGGTTCTATGTTTATTTCATTAAATCCATTAGATGAACGCAAAGAAAGTGCAACAGATGTTATCAATCGCCTGCGGATAAAACTTGCCAATGAACCTGGTGCTAACTTGTTTATGATGCCAGTTCAAGATATTCGTGTAGGTGGGCGCCAATCTAACGCTAGTTATCAATTTACCTTACTTGCTGATGAACTGAATGCATTGCGTGATTGGGAGCCAGCAATACGCAAAGCAATTGGCTCTCTACCTGAATTAACAGATGTGAACTCAGATAAAGAAGATAAAGGTGCCGAGATGGCTATCACTTATGATAGAGATTTGATGGCACAATTAGGTATTGATGTCCGTGCAGCAAATGACCTACTCAATAATGCTTTTGGACAGCGCCAAATTTCAACGATTTATGAGGCAATGAACCAATATAAAGTGGTTATGGAAGTTGCACCTGAATATACTCAAGATGTCAGCTCATTAGATAAAATGTTTGTGATTAATTCACAAGGTGAACCTATTCCACTCTCCTATTTTGCACGCTGGCAGCCGGCTAATGCGCCATTGAGTGTCAATCACCAAGGGCTTTCAGCAGCGTCCACCATCTCCTTTAACGTTGCAGATGGCTACACTCTAGATCAAGCAATTTCAGCCATTGAAAAAACCATGACATCACTGGGTGTGCCATCAACAGTGAGAGGAACCTTTGCAGGAACAGCACAAATTTTCCAAGAAACATTAAAATCTCAGCTATTTTTAATATTCGCGGCCATTGTGACTGTTTATCTCGTTTTGGGAATTCTCTATGAAAGTTATATCCATCCACTGACGATTTTATCTACATTGCCTTCTGCGGGTGTAGGGGCATTATTAGCTTTGAAAATGTTTGATACGCCTTTTAGCCTTATTGCACTCATTGGCATTATGTTGCTCATCGGGATTGTAAAGAAAAATGCCATTATCATGGTCGACTTTGCTATACAAGCACAACGTAATGAGGGCTTAAATGCTCGGGACGCTATTTTCCGTGCTAGTTTATTACGTTTTCGTCCTATTTTAATGACAACTCTTGCCGCCATATTTGGTGCACTGCCGCTTATGCTAGGCAGTGGAGATGGTGCTGAATTGCGTCAACCTTTAGGGATTACCATTGTCGGTGGATTAATCATGAGCCAATTGCTGACTTTATTTACAACACCTGTTGTCTATTTATGT
The DNA here is from genome assembly GCF_000314895.2 of Providencia sneebia DSM 19967. Lineage (GTDB taxonomy): Bacteria > Pseudomonadota > Gammaproteobacteria > Enterobacterales > Enterobacteriaceae > Providencia > Providencia sneebia. Next base: position 2,481,570 of record NZ_CM001773.1, read on the forward strand.
TTCGACCAACTTAGACAACGTTATTCGCGTAAGCGTAATAATGCTAATCAAGTCAGTGTTTGATGGGTGATCACAATATGAAACTCAAATTCAGCAGTGTCAGTACTCGACTATTCTTGGCCATTTTTGCAACCTGCCWTTTATTGGTTGTCATTATGCACCAAGGTGTTCGAATGAGCTTCCAGCATGGTTTTCTTGATTATATCAAGGAAAATGATCAACAACGTGCTGAACTCATTGCCGAGGCACTTGCTGATCAATACAGTGATACAGGAAGTTGGCAATTTTTGATTAATGATGAACGTGCCTTTTTCAATATTTTACGTAGCATTGATCACCACCAGCGCTCTTTGCCACCATCAAAGCCGAAAACATGGCGTTCCTATTTTTGGGTGCTTGATAGCCAAAAGAAAATTCTTTTCGGACGCAATATTAAAATTCCTAATAATGTGATCCGCCAACCCGTTATCACCCTAGATGGCAAAACAGTAGGTTGGGTTATCGCCAGCTATGGCGACCTCATTAGCAATGAAATTGATCGGCGGTTTGATGAACAGCAAATGTACACCAGCTGGTTTATTGCAGGCTTGTCACTCTTTGTGGCTTTAATTGCCACCGCTTTTCTTGCGCGAGGTTTTTTACGTCCAATCAAACGATTATTAGAAGGCACGAATCAATTAGCAAGAGGTGATTTTTCAACCCGTGTACCTGAAGTTGGTCGAGATGAGTTAGGTCAATTAGCTAAAGATTTTAACCATTTAGCGTCAACCTTAGAAAAAAATGAACAAATGCGCCGAGATTATATGGCGGATATTTCTCATGAACTTCGCACACCTTTATCTGTATTACAAGGTGAGCTTGAAGCTGTACAAGATGGTGTACGCAAAGCAACGCCCGAAACAATTAATTCCCTGCTTGCTGAAACACACACATTAATCAAATTAGTGAATGACTTACATCAACTCTCACTTTCTGATCGCGGTTCTTTAGCTTATCGCAAGCAACATACGGATATTATCCCATTGATTATGATGGCAATTGAGCAATCACGTTGGCGACTAGAAGAAAAACAACTTACTGTTGAGTTTGATTCACTTAAACAACAAATCGTGAATATCGATCCAGACCGTATCTTGCAGCTTTTTTATAATTTAATGGAAAATAGCCTGCGTTATACCGACCCGCATGGCAAAATTATTATTCGTGCAGTGATTGAAAATAACCAACTCGCCATTTATTGGGAAGATAGCGCTCCGGGCTTAACTGTTCAGCAATGTAGCCATTTATTTGAACGCTTCTATCGTGCTGAAGGTTCACGCAATAGAGCAAGTGGGGGTTCTGGTTTAGGTCTTGCCATTTGCTATAATATTGTTGAAGCGCATAATGGTTCAATACAAGCATCCCCTTCTCCGCTTGGAGGTGTGTGCATTGCTATCCATTTACCGATAAAACAACAGGAAAATGAGCTGTGATAGAGCAAAACTTACCTCGTGCTCAAGTATTGATTGTTGAAGATGAACCTAAATTAGGTCAGTTACTTTATGACTACCTTGAAGCCGCAGGATATCAACCATCTTTGCTACAACGCGGTGATGGGGTTATTGAACATGTCAAACAGAACCAGCCTGATATCATGCTGCTCGACCTAATGTTACCGGGCATGGATGGCTTGACGATTTGTCGAGAACTGCGCAAATTTTGTGAAATCCCCATTATTATGGTGACAGCAAAAACCGAGGAAATAGATCGACTGCTTGGGTTAGAAATTGGTGCTGATGACTATATTTGTAAGCCATTTAGCCCACGCGAAGTTGTCGCTCGAGTAAAAACGATTTTACGGCGTTGTCAGCATAGTTCATTGCCAAATAATAAACAAAAAAATCAATTAATGATTGATGAAAATGCGTTTCAAGTACGCTATGGCGAACAATTACTTGAACTGACCCCTGTAGAATTTCGTTTGCTAAAATTCATGTCAGATAATCCCGGAACAGTATTTTCTCGTGATCAACTTCTAGACATTCTCTATGATGACCACCGCATTGTGACCGATAGAACGATTGATAGCCATGTGAAAAATTTACGCCGCAAATTAGAATTACTGGATAGCGAAAAAACCTTCATTCGCTCTATTTATGGATTAGGCTATCGTTGGGATGAAGTTTAAGCCTTCTTATCAAGGTTTTCTCAAGGTTTTCTTTCCTAGATATACTTACTTATTGTAGGGAATACTTGGATCTTCATCTAAACCACGTTAAAATTGCGCTCCTTTAAAAATACTTATCCTATTTGGATAAGTACTGACTTGACATCAGATTGAGAACACTCATGTTTACACCAGAATTATTATCCCCTGCCGGTTCTTTAAAGAACATGCGCTATGCTTTTGCTTACGGTGCAGATGCTGTATATGCTGGACAGCCTCGCTATAGTTTGCGAGTCCGTAACAACGAATTCAATCATGAAAACCTTGCAAAAGGTATTCAAGAAGCTCACGAACTTGGTAAAAAGTTTTATGTCGTAGTGAATATTGCACCTCACAATGCGAAGTTAAAAACATTTATTCGTGACTTAACACCGGTGATTGAAATGGGGCCTGATGCCCTGATCATGTCAGATCCCGGTCTTATCATGATGGTTCGTGAAGCTTTTCCTGAGATGGATATTCATTTATCTGTTCAAGCTAACGCAGTTAACTGGGCTTCGGTAAAATTCTGGAAACAAATGGGTTTAACGCGCGTTATTTTGTCGCGTGAGTTATCTCTTGATGAAATTGCCGAAATTCGCAAACAAGTTCCAGAAATAGAACTCGAAGTTTTTGTTCACGGCGCACTTTGCATGGCGTACTCAGGCCGCTGCCTACTTTCTGGATACATTAATAAACGCGATCCAAACCAAGGCACTTGCACTAATGCTTGTCGTTGGGAATATAAAGTTGAAGAAGGCAAGGAAGATGATGTTGGCAACATTGTTCATGTGCATGAACCCATTCCTGTGAATGATATTACGCCTACGCTGGGTGCTGGCGCACCAACAGATAAAGTCTTTATGATAGAAGAAGCAAAACGTCCTGGCGAATATATGACCGCTTTTGAAGACGAACATGGCACTTATATCATGAACTCAAAAGATCTCCGTGCTATTGAACATGTTGAAAAATTGACACAAATGGGTGTTCATTCTCTCAAAATCGAAGGTCGAACTAAGTCATTCTATTATTGTGCTCGCACAGCGCAGGTTTATCGCCGCGCAATTGATGATGCCGTAGCAGGAAAACCATTTGATCCTACTTTGCTTTCAACATTAGAAGGCTTAGCACACCGCGGCTATACTGAAGGCTTCTTGCGCCGTCATACTCACGATGCTTATCAGACTTATGAATATGGTTATTCTGTTTCTGATACACAACAGTTTGTTGGCGAATTTACCGGCAAACGCCTTAATGGACTTGCAGAAGTTGATGTTAAAAATAAATTTAGTGTCGGTGATAGCTTAGAACTAATGACACCAACAGGTAATATTATTTTCACACTGGATAAATTGTGTAACCGCAAAGGTGAAGCTATTGATGTAGCACCGGGTAATGGCCATATCGTGTACCTTCCTGTTCCTGATGACATTGATATCAATTTTGGTTTATTGATCAGAAACCTGCCAGGTACAACAACGCGTTCTCCACACCAAGTAGAAGCACAAACTACCCCTTAAAATAGTCAATTACGCGCAAGTGCTTGTAATGCTGGAAATTTTCATTAACAATTTGAATTTCCAGCATTTTTTATTTCTTTCTCAGAATATACTTTCTTTATAACTTTATTTATTACCTCATAATTAGTTATCAAAAAAAGCCCTTCACCCTTTAATAACGTTGAATATTCATTTTTATGCAATAGATCACAACAATTAGCTATTCAATACCGTATAGTCACTCACGAAAATGAAGAACTAGAAAGTCATATATTAAGACTAGGAACCACCTCCTTGGCTGGCTCAATCTCCCTTGAGCTAGCCATTTCTTTTTACACCCTATGTAATCTTTCCTTACCAAAAAGGAAAAAATGAAGCTATTTTATCCAATCATTAATAAAAAATGGCTCATTTTTAGACTTTTATCATCATTTTGATTATCAAATAAACGCAGATTTGATTTATACTCAAAAAGACACTCTAGAATCAATTTAGGCTAAATAACCACCTTATATCTTGTATTGAATAGCTCATCACTGACGCCTTTTCTTATCATAAGGATCTGCATTAATGACAAAACAACATTCCGCTTTACTCATCCTCAATGGAAAACACTCTGCGAACCCTGAATTAAGAAAAGCAATTCAATATCTGCGTGCTGATGGGCACACCATTTTAGTCCGCATTCCTTGGGAACAGGATGATACATACCAGTTTATTGAAGAAGCGATTTCTCAGAATGTGGAAACAATTATTGCTGGTGGTGGTGATGGCACAATCAACGCCGTCTCAAGCGCACTAATGCTTTTCCCTGAAGATAAACGTCCAACGATAGGCATATTGCCACTTGGCACTGCCAATGATTTTGCAACCAGCGCTAACATTCCCAAAAATATCATCTCAGCATTTGAATTGGCGGTAAAAGGCCAATCTAAAGCAATCGATATTGTCAAAGTTAATCAAAATGCCTATTTCTTAAATATGGCGACTGGCGGTTTTGGTACTCGTATCACAACTGAAACTCCCGATGCACTAAAATCGACCCTCGGTGGAGCTGCCTATGTACTTAATGGGCTATTACGCCCAGATACATTAAAAACAGATAACTGCAAAGTTGAAATGGATAATTTTAGTTGGGAAGGTGAAACTCTGGTTATTGCGGTAGGAAATGGTAAACAAGCTGGCGGAGGCCAACAATTGACACCAAATGCTTTAATCAACGACGGAAAATTCAATTTATTAGTTGTCCCTGCGCGTGATGTTATACCTGCTTTATTGACCAATTTATTTAGTTATGAAAAAAATGCCCACTTAATCGAAAAAGAAACCACTAAAGTCACTATCTCTTCTCCTCATAAAATGACATTCAATTTAGATGGTGAACCTCTTACTGATGAAAGATTCACCTTTGAAATACTACCTGAAGCGATCCACTGCCGATTACCGCCTCAATGTAGCTTGTTATCTTAAATTATGTGAGTAGGATCTAATAGCAAGAGGGTTTCATTTACGTTAAGACAACAGTGCCACATTAAGAAAATAGTTTTTCCTCGCATTGCTTTTTGTGGGTACTGCTGTTTATTGATGTTACCCTAAAGTTCGTTAATGCTGTATTGAAAGCTGCTCGAAAATCAACAGTTTCAATTCCATAACCTTTGTTCAATAGAGGATATTATGACTGATATTGCCAAGTTGTTAGGTTCCGAAGCTTCAACCCTTTTAGATCACCGTTGCCAAACTATTCCTCGTGAAAATCTCTACCTACCCGGCTCTGATTTCGTCGACCGCGTCATGATTGATAATGATCGCCCAAATACAGTTCTGCGCTCAATGCAAACCTTATTCAATCATGGCCGTTTAGCAGGAACGGGATATTTATCTATCCTACCTGTTGACCAAGGTGTTGAGCACTCAGCGGGGGCTTCATTTGCCGCCAACCCACTCTACTTTGATCCAAAGAACATTGTTGAGCTGGCTATAGAAGCTGGCTGTAACTGTGTAGCTTCAACATATGGCGTATTAGCATCCGTTTCACGTCGTTATGCGCATAAAATCCCATTTTTGGTTAAATTGAATCATAACGAAACACTTAGCTATCCAACCCAATATGATCAAACCTTATATGCCAGTGTTGAACAAGCGTTTGAAATGGGAGCTGTTGCGGTTGGTGCGACTATTTACTTCGGTTCAATTGAATCACGTCGTCAAATTGAAGAAATCTCCGCCGCTTTTGAGCGCGCGCATGAATTAGGTATGGTGACTGTTTTATGGGCCTACCTACGCAACCCAGCATTTAAAAAAGACGGTGTTGATTATCATGCTAGTGCTGACTTAACGGGTCAAGCAAACCATCTAGCGGCAACTATTGGTGCAGATATTGTCAAACAGAAATTAGCTGAAAATAATGGCGGGTATACCGCCATTGGCTTTGGTCATACTGATGAGCGCGTCTACAGCAAATTGACAACCGAAAACCCAATTGATTTAGTTCGCTATCAATTAGCTAACTGCTATATGGGCCGTGCTGGATTAATTAACTCTGGTGGCGCATCTGGGCAAAATGATTTAAGTGACTCTATTCGTACAGCGGTAATCAATAAACGTGCTGGCGGTATGGGGTTAATTTTAGGCCGTAAAGCCTTCAAAAAATCCATGTCTGAAGGTGTCGCTTTAATTAATGCAGTACAAGATGTATACCTGAGTAAAGACGTCACAATTGCTTAATTTTTATTATTATGGAGCCCATTTAATTGGGCTCTAATCTTTCTTAGTTTTACCACCAAGCATGAAAATGGTGTACTGGACCAATTCCTTTCCCGACGTCTAAATTATCCGCATTTTCTAAAGCAATTTGTAAATAATGTTTTGCCTCAGAAACCGTTTCCTGCCAACTGTTCATCCTCGGCCTTAAAGCTGCAAGTGCTGCTGATAACGTACACCCAGTTCCATGTGTATGCCGCGTATTGACTCTTGGTGAGCTAAAACGCCACGCTCCTTCAACTGTCATCAACCAATCAGGGCTTTCTATATCACTCAAATGCCCGCCTTTCATTAACACGGCCTGACACCCCATTTGTAGCAACTTCTGTCCTTGTTCAAGCATTTGCGTTTCATTTTGTGCAATCTCGCAACTAAGTAATACTGCCGCTTCAGGTAAATTAGGCGTGATAAGAGATACGACAGGTAATAATTGGCGTCGCATTGTCTCAACAGCGTCAGGTAGTAATAGCGGATCGCCACTTTTAGCAACCATTACAGTATCTAAAACAACATGAGGAATAGCGTACTGCTTGATTGCCTGAGCAACAACATCTATGACCTTTTGGTTAAATAGCATGCCTATTTTTGCACTATCAATCCGAACATCACTCAAAACAGAGTCCAACTGCGCAGCAACAAAAGATTCAGGTAATTCATGAACAGATTGCACGCCCTGAGTATTCTGAGCAACTAACGCAGTTATCACACTTGTGCCGTAAGCTTTGAGTGCAGAAAATGTTTTTAAATCAGCTTGGATCCCTGCGCCCCCAGAAGGGTCAGTGCCTGCAATTGTTAACGCATTGATATTCACAGATGTCACTCCTTTGCGAGGTAGGAGCGGTCATAGAGGAAGAGTAATTGAGACGCTTCCGACTTCCCTACGCTGGCATTATCCAGATCAGGTAATACGGGTGCTTCTCAGTCTGTACCGCTATAATCCAAATAAATGGAGTTAAGTCAATAATAGACGCCCCGAGCCAAAAATACTTTCTAAGTATCTCATTTTTCTAAATAACAAACTAGATAGAATTTGTAGGTAAATTTGATTATCAGAATAAAAAATTAAGGTTGTTATCTTATGCCTAGGTAAACTAGAATAATTAGCAACATAATCGTTATATGAGCAAATTTATGCTCACCATAAATAAATATACGAATATTATTCAATATGAGCATTAACCTGAATCGGATTTACAATGATAGTTAACAAAGCATTGCAGCAAATTATTGGTGGTAGCATTTTAATGACCGCCTCTGTTTGTTTCGCTTCATCCACGACTTCTACTGAGCAACAACCTGTCGGCTTGTGGGATAAATTCACTCAAAATGTCTCCGAAACTTGGGATTCCGATCAGTACGATATTTATTTACCTGTCTTAACTTGGCATAACCGTTTTACTTATGATAGAGAAAAAACCAATAGCTACAATGAAACACCTTGGGGTTTTGGTGTAGGTAAATATCGCTATGATGAAGATAATGATTGGCATGCTTTATATGCAATGGCATTTATGGATTCGCACAATAAAGTTGAGCCTATTGCGGGGTATGCATTCCAAAAAATGTGGGTACCAGGTGAATTAGATGGCTTTAGAATGGGCGCGGGTTTCACATTAAGTGTGACAGCTCGAGATGACTACGCTTATATCCCAATTCCGTTGCCGCTTCCTTTAGTTTCTATGGAATATAATAAGCTTTCGCTTCAAGCTACCTATATTCCAGGCACATACAACAATGGTAATGTTCTTTTTGCTTGGTTGCGCTGGCAATGGTAAAACGTGCATTATTCAATCTATAAATGAATTAAAAATCGGCAGTTAATAACCCATTTATTTAAGTTATTTATCGTATTGTTGATTTCATTTCATATAAAAATGGCCGGTGATATGCCGGCCATTTTTTATTTTAAATTAAATAATAATTAATTTTTATTATCATTAATCATTGCTGCTTTTTTAGCATCTTGCTGCTTTTTAGTACCCGAGAATTGATATCCAATCCACAATACACCAATCCATAATGGCATAATCAATACAGAAACTCTTAAGCCATCCATCATCAATATAATAATCAAAATTAATGATAGGAAAGCAAGGCACAGATAATTACCGAATGGGTACCAAATACTTTTAAATTTAGTTTCAATACCTTCTTTATTCATTTGCGCTCTAAACTTTAAGTTAGAGATACAAATCATAATCCAGTTAATAACAAGAGTAGTAACCACAAGTGACATTAAAAAGACAAATGCTTCACCTTCCATCACAAAGTTAATGATAATGCCGACGGATGTCACAATACCTGACACAATTAATGCCATCACTGGCACACCGCCACGGTTTACTTTAGCTAGAAATTCAGGCGCATTATTTTGTTGAGCTAAACCAAATAGCATCCGGCTAGTACAGTAAGCTCCGCTGTTGTAAACAGAAAGTGCTGCAATCAACATCACCACATTGAGGGCATTAGCAACAAGGACATCGCCTAAGTTATGAAAAATAATAAAAAATGGACTTGCATCATCTTTAAGGTCAATCCATGGATAGAGCAAAAGCAAAATAGTGATAGAACCGATATAGAAAATAAGAATACGATATACAACTTGGTTAATTGCTTTAGGAATGCTTTTCTCAGGATCTTCAGCTTCGGCAGCAGTAATTCCCACTAACTCTAAGCCACCAAAAGAAAACATAATGATGGCCAATGCCATGACTAATCCTAGAAAATCATTCGCAAAGAAGCCGCCATATTTCCACAGATTTGCAACACCGGCAGTCTCACCACCACGGCCAGTAAAGAGTAAATAACAACCAAATAAAATCATTGCGACAATGGCGACAACTTTAATCAATGCAAACCAAAATTCCGTTTCACCATAAGAACGAACATTAATTAAGTTAATAGCATTAACAGCAATAAAGAAAACAGCAGCAGAGACCCAAATAGGTAAATCAGGCCACCAATCTTGCATATATTTTCCAGCGGCGGTCAGTTCCGTCATGCCTACGAGAATAAACATGAACCAATAATTCCAACCCGATAAGAAACCGGCAAAACCACCCCAATATTTATAAGCAAAGTGACTAAACGAACCTGCAACAGGTTCTTGTACAATCATTTCGCCTAACTGACGCATAATCAAGAAGGCGATAAATCCACATAATGCATATCCCAAAAGTACAGAAGGACCCGCCATCTTAATTGTTGGAGCAATCCCTAAAAATAGACCCGTTCCTACTGCACCACCTAAAGCAATCAACTGGATATGTCTATTTTTCAATCCCCGCTTTAGCACCTGCTGCTCTTGCGCCATAAATTTACCCTTATCATCCTATTATTACTTGTTCGTTATCATCCAAAATTAAGATAATCACGCAAGTTTATTTGAATTTTATTGTTAACACTACCTAAAGCCAAAAAACAGCTTCTTTGCATTAATTACTGACAGATGTCTTTTATGACACACATTACAATTTCAGCGCTTTTATTCAGCTAATCAGATCAGCTATATTTCTCTGTTTTTTGCTGGCGTTATCGTAATAATTCCACTTTATATTGCAAATAACTTATGTTATTTCGACCATATCTAATGGCGTCAAAACAATGCTGTAATAAAGATGCAAAGGATGCTTAGTATGGCTTATTAAAAGACAAATTCAAAATAGTAATCCACTGGCGACTCAACATATTTGCAAGATAAATGCGACTCTTGAAAATACACATTCCTATCCTCATTTATAGAGTACAAATTTTGTTCTATTTCTTGTTGCAAAACGAAATTTCGTAAAGACAATAAAATAATTAATTTATAAGCAATCGTCTTTTTATGCTGACTTATCAACCTAATTATGAAAAATAGTATTTAAATGGTCATTTTTTCATCGAGTTATACACAATATCGCACAAGCAGCCTTTGTCATGATGAAATGAAGTTGTGTATACTTCTGCTATCTTTATCGTGTCTATCTATCCTTAATACTTATTTTTGAAACACTTTACGGTATTTTGGTTTTAAGACCGCTATGCTGATAACGTATGCATAAGTTTGAACACTAAGATTTATCATTCCATTGCATAACGATATCAGCATTATGGGTTCGGCTAAAAAGTGGTTGATGCATAAGATTGGGTTGAATGAATAAATTTATCATGACTCAGACCTTATGCAGATAAAACACTTCTATCTCGAACAAAATCCACTCTAAAAAGGTCGTTAGACCTTAATAGTTAATTGAGATGCCACAAGATAATCATTTAGCACTTGTTTATGCGTTGAGTAAGTGGATTGAAGAACATTTAGGCCGAGTTATTCATTTGGAAGAACTTGCAGCCTATTCGGGTTATTCACTTTGGCATATGCAAAAAATCTTTAAAGAAGTAACGGGAATTTCTTTAGGGAAATATATTCGCCAACGCCGACTGGCAGGTGCCGTTCATCTATTAAGAAATAGTAATCAATCTATATTTGATATTGCGTTGGACTTTGGATTCGGATCGCAATCACACTTTACTTATATGTTCCGTAAGGAGTATGGTATTACTCCGTTCGATTTTAGGCAGAATCAGCATATTGATCTGGAAGTAAAACAGCCGTTACACTTAACTCACGACTACGAGTGATGATGCTTTAATTGTATTGATATTCCTAACATTGTGTAATAAAACATCATCACTTAGCACATTCCAGTTTTTTCAATATCTTTTGTTATTAATTAAATATGCAGAACGACTCTACTCAGCGGCTTAGCCGCTAGAGTTTTTATATTTATCATTTTTGGATATAAATAAGCTTACAGATAACTAAAACACAAAAAAATTAATGTAATTTCATTACATTCAAATAATGTGTTGTTTATTTAAAAACATTTAATAACAGTTAGTTAACTAGAAAAAATAGATTTTTTACTGTCAACTTCTCTTTTTTAGCTAATTTACATTTGTGGTAAATAGCGTAATGTTGATTAATAAAAATTACATATTCTCTCGGAGGCATTGATGTCTATAAAACTGGTAGCGATTGATTTAGATGGTACTTTGCTTAACGCCCAGCACCAAATCACGCCAGCGGTCAAAGAAGCCATTATTCAAGCAAAAAACAGAGGTGTTCAAATCGTTCTTGCTTCAGGACGCCCATTTTCAGGTATAGCCCCCTATCTTGCTGAATTAGGTCTCGATAACGCGACTGATTACTGTATCAGTAATAATGGTGGTGTTATCCATCAAGCTAATGATGGTTCCCATTTAATCGAAAACCTCTTAGATTTTGCAGACTACCAATATTTCGAATCACTCTCGAGAGAAGTTGGCGTTCACATGCATGTACTTGCACAAAATACCATGTTTACCTCAAATCGACATATCAGTGGTTATACCGTTCATGAAGCTTATTTAACGAATACCCCACTCGTCTATTGCCCTACCAATGAAATGGACCCCGATTTAAAATTTACTAAATTTATGATGATTGACTGCCCTGATAAATTAAGTACGGGGATAAGCTACATTCCTGAAGAGACATTTAAAAAATATACGTTGATGCGCACTAGCCCCTATTTTCTGGAAATTTCAAGTGAGACTGCGAGTAAAGGGGCTTCATTACAACTCATTTGTGAAAAATTAGGCATTACACCAGATAAAGTCATGAGCATTGGCGATCAAAATAATGATATCAAAATGCTGGAATATGCAAAATTCCCTGTAGCAATGGGGAATGCAATTGATAATGTACGTAATATAGCCAAATTTGTTACCACCACGAATAATGAAGATGGTGTTGCCGTCGCCATAAATAAATTTATTAATATATAACCAACATGTTGGCAGTGTTATGCACTGCCAAAAATATTACACGATTTGCCTTTATTAGCCTGTTTATTTTAAATGGCTACTTTTTTTGCTTTCATATAACGTTGCGTAGCAAAGAAACAAATAATTGATCCCATTGTTACCATTACAACGCCTTGCCAGAACCCTAGAGTTAATGCTGTGCTTAATAATATTGAAGAGAAAGCCGTCGAAATAACAGGCGTGAAATAGGATAAAGTGCCTAATAAAGCAACATTCCCTCTTATCACAGCTAACGTCCATAACGCATTTGCCCCACCGGTGGCAATTGCGGCGATCAATAACAATATGATGCTATGTGATGAAATAATGAATGATTGAGATGGTTCAAATAAAAACAATATCCATAGCCCAATGGCAGTTAAAATAAAAAATAGCACCATGCCATTATTTCCATTAGAAATACGTTTGGTCACATTACTATAAAAAGACCAAAGGATTGCCCCAATGAATGCCAGAAAATAGCTAAGTGGATTAGTTTTTATATTATCAACGATGGCACCCACTGAAATAGGCTGGTCACCAGAAATAACCCATAATAATCCAGCAAACGCTAAAACTAGCCCAACGCCTAATAATACAGTGAATTTCTGACGATTAAAGAAAACCGCTAAGGCAATAGTAAAACTCGGCCATAAATAGTTCACCATTCCTAACTCAATAGCTTGTTGCCGATTACTTGCCAGTCCTAATGCCAGCACAAAACAGATCTCATAACTTACAAATAAAAAGGTGCCCCAGAATAAGTAACGTTTAGGATAAGCCATTATTTTTGGCAAACCCATTATGACGACCAAAATCAGAGAACCGATAGTATAGATTAATGCAGCGCCACCAACAGGTCCGAAATATTCACTCACACTGCGAATAAGCCCAACCATGGTACTCCACAATAAAATTGAGATAATACCGTACAGCGTTGCTGTATGCTGCTTAAGTTTCATAGATAGCCAACTCAATAGATTATATTTTATATATTGAGAAAAACCTTAAAGCTCAATTGATTAGAAATCAAGCATTATTACTTTTTAGTGATAATTATAAAGAATTAGCAACAATATAAGCAATTCCCCAATGATTAAGGCCGTTAGTAAACCAAATGTACTAACGGCCAGAATTTATGCAAATACGGCTATATTACTTAAACAGTTTGTTGAGTCGGCTTTCCATTAACCCACTCTTCAACACTTTTCTTATCCCAGATCCCCTCTTCAACCTGTAATTTAAGCTCAAGGTGATCATCTATATTAAAAGTCGGCGTTTTACCGGCTTTTCTTTGCATGTTATAATCTTTAGCTAATTTGAAGGCTATTTTCGATAACAAAAGAATCGCAATTAGATTTATTATCGCCATTAACCCCATTGATAAATCAGCAAGCTTCCAAATAAAAGGCATCTCAGCCAAACTACCAAACATGACCATTCCTAATGCGGCTAAACGTAAGAGTAATAATCCTGCTGTGTGGTTATTTTCAAGAAACACTAAATTACTTTCAGCATAGGAATAATTGGCAATTATCGAAGTGAAGGCAAAGAAGAAAATCGCGATAGCAATAAATGTTGCGCCCCAACTCCCCACAGCTGATGACAATGCTAATTGAGTCAATTCAATACCATTAATTTTTTCTACTGGGTTATCTAATACACCTGATGAAAGAATGATAATTGCGGTCGCGCTACAAATAACTATCGTATCCATAAATACCCCCATCATTTGAACATAGCCCTGAGAAGCAGGATGTGGTGGATATGGTGTTGCTGATGCAGCAGCATTAGGTGCTGAGCCCATGCCAGCTTCATTTGAGAATAAACCCCGTTGAATGCCTTGTGTCATGGCTTGAGCTACACCATAACCAATAGCCCCGCCCGCCGCTTCTTGTAAACCAAACGCATTGCGGATAATTAACATAAAGACTTCAGGTAATCGTTCAATATGATGTCCAACAACCCAAAAAGCTAATAATAAATAAGCTATTGCCATAACAGGAACAATTAACTCAGCGACTTTTGCAATTGATTTTAATCCGCCAAAAATCACAATGCCGCTCATTATGACTAAAACAATGCCGACATAAAGAGGGTTAAAATCAAATGCTACAGCGGTTGCTTCTGCAATCGAGTTTGCTTGTACAGCATTAAATACCAGCCCAAAAGCAATAATTAAAAAGATAGAGAATAAAACGCCCATCCAACGCAAGTTAAGCCCTTTCTGCATATAATAAGCAGGACCACCGCGATAATTCCCTTGATCATCTTTCGTTTTATAAAGCTGTGCAAGCGTGGACTCAATAAAGGAAGTTGCCATCCCCAGAAATGCGACAACCCACATCCAAAATATCGCACCAGGGCCACCCGCTGTTAATGCAATTGCAACGCCAGTTAAATTCCCCGTTCCGACTCTAGCTGCCAAGCTAGTACATAATGCTTGGAATGAAGAAATACCTTCATTACTTGTTTGATTACTATTTCGCAGTACACCAAACATATGCCCAAAGTGGCGGAACTGTATAAATCCTGTAAACAAGGTAAAGAAAATACCAGCACCAAGCAATAAATAAATAAGAAGTGATCCCCACACAATATTGTTCAATGAATTAATAAATTCTATCAAATTGTTCCCCTTATTTTATAATATAAAAATGATGTATATAAATTCGTTGATGACAACCCCATGTTGTTCAGTATGCAACCACATATTAATGTTAGGTACATCAAGTAACATATCTCGCTAATATGAAAGAATGTTATTTAGACAATGTAACGCAATCTCATTTGTGTAATTTAAGCTCTCTAAATCTTATTCACAAACTAAGCGAGCCAATGAAATTATATTTTTTTATCTTTTATGTAAAACAATTTTTTGAAAAAATTTCAATGACTAAATCAGCCTAGTAATTAAAACCATTAATTCATATTGAATAGAATCACAACATAATTGATTAAATATCAATACGTTAAATTAACAACATTGTGTTTAATATAAAGAAGTTGATGATTGTAAATAACAACTTTTACTTTTTACGACTTATATTTAAAAGAGCAAAAAACAAGCAAAAATATGTTCGCCATTACTTAATTTATTTTACGGAATGATATAAGAATAACCTATAATACATTTAGCTTAATTTATTATTCTCAATAATACTTTTGCTTAATAAAGTCGCTATTTTAACATTTATAAAAACTTACTTAATCATTAGATTAATTTTTTAAGGTAAATCAACAAAAAAAGTCGTAAAATGACCATTGATAATATTTAACCATCACAATAAACTTTACGGCTAAATGGCCATTTTTCTGAAGGATTAAACATGAAAATCACGATTACAATTTCTGATGGTACCGTCCCTGCAAAAAGCTACGATGCCTTTACTGATGAGTTAAGAGCTAGAGTGTTAGAAGTTTATCCCGGAAGTGACTTATATATTATACATGATAGTGGCGCGACAACATTTGAAACGTCAGGTTTTCATAATGATAAAGAAGTACACATCGTTCTACATGAATTAGTTGAAGATGTTTTACACCATGGACACTGGTCAAACTAATTACTCAAATTATTTGTATTAATAGACAGCCTATTTTGAGGCACGATTAAACAAATAGTTTAAGGCTAGTATTCTTTATTATTAGGAGCTATTGATTTTCATTGAAAATGTCTATTATCAGTATACCTTTTCAACTAATAAAATAGCTCCTAACTAACATTATTAACGCAAATACCTTCCCCAGCGACCTACTTTTGCTTTATAGATAAAAAATAAAACTCATCACCATAGGTTATCTTACCCAAGCAAATGAAAAACAAGTCATCAACATAACTCACTCTATAAATTAACAAACTATCCTATATTTTTGTTTTATATAAATGAGAAATATCATTAATGTAAATTTCAGTATTTAACTAATAAAACGCTTTATTTTTTACCGTTATGTGATAAATTATATAACGTAATTTTCATTACATTGCTTTTGCTAATTTATGGCAGCCAGTATATTACTGGCTCTTTTTTGTTTCAAAATGCGAAATTTTGTCCTAACCTTCCTTTTCAGTTTATTCTGCTGTAGTCTTAATTCATTCCCCGATAAGATTAAATTTCATTCAGTATAAAACTAGAGGTACTTTCATGAAACGTCTTTTACTTGCTATATGCTTCGCGCCAGTTATCGCAATGGCAGCTAATGAACCACTAAATATTAGCCAAACTGCTAATGATTTTTGTGACGTTACAGGTAAGACTCTAAACGAAGCCTATAGCTCTGATAAGAGTAACAATGAATTAGTGGCTAACACATTAAGCCAACTAAAAAACAAAAATGTCGATTTGGTAAAACTTGAAACCAATGAAGCTGATCTGCAAAAAAACTTAACCTCCGCGATAAAAACAATTCGCGATAGCAAAGATAAATTTAAAAACCAAGATGAATTTACCCAATCTCTCAATGATTCTGTTGCAGCATGTAAAATTCAGACTGAGTTACTTTTGAACAAATCAAAATAGCAGCCATTCAAAAAAAGTACCCAGTTTAATGCTGGGTACTAAGATAGTTATAAAATGTGTGGTAGATAAATAGTATTCCTCAATTCAAACGCTGACTAGACTCATTTTTATTACGCACTTAAGAAAATTAGGCTGATTCCTTTTTGCATATCTCTACTATTGATGCTTGAATTTCTGGCGTATCACTTAATAATAGCTGGTTGTGCCCCGATAGTTTTCCATCCCGAATATCAATGCTTGCGACAAATGGCAGCATATTGCCGCTCTCACCTACTTGATAATTTCCACAAACACGAACCGCTTCCCCTTCTTTATATTGATTCCGTTGCACAAGTCGAACATCAGCAAATTCAATTTTTTGCGCCGAGGCAAGTTTCTGCTCAACAAACTGTTGAGCAGCTTTCTGAATATCAGAATCATGTATGCTTATAGCATATTGATATGAAAACCCTGCAACTATCAGTAAAAATATAATAAGAAGCTTAGTCTTTACACGTTTCAACATGGAATCCTTTTGCTATGCGTTTACTAAAGATGATTATAATGGCATTTGACATAATAGAATGAACAAAATGAGTTAAAGTGTTACTGAATATACCTTTAAGATGAATATAAAGGAAATAATATAATTAATAATTGTTAATTCAAATTATCTTATCAAAAAACAGTCAACATACTTAGTCATCGATAAATACCACTGACATAATCAACATGCAGTCAATAATTTAAGCATTTGATATTATTCCTCAACCTAATCTAAACAAGACTGTATTATTAACATTCAATTTCACATAATAATAATTAATTATTTTAGATAAAAGAGGATTTACTAAAATAAAATCAAATAAAAAAATAAACTTATATTAAATTATAATTATATTAAAAGTTAAATATCCGTTTACTCATTTAAAATTACGCATTTTCACTAATAAAAAACACCATTTCATTCACAATAAAAATATTTTCACTTTAAAACATAACGTTTATAATAAAAAAACACTCCATATTAAATAGCTACAGGTATGAAAAAAACTATCGTTGAAAATTTAGTCAAACTCACTTATGGTTCTAATAATGATGTAAAGATCGCAGCAATAAATGCATTAGGTGATTATAAATGCTCTATAGAACAACAGGATGCAATTGAAAGATTACTTGTGTTATGTAATGACTATAATAGAGAAATTGCAGTAGCATCAATATATTCACTAAGCAAACTTGCTAAATTCTTTTATGGAGACTTAACATAATACAAACATATTACATTAATGAAATAAACCATTATCATATCCATAAATAAAATCATATCTAATATACGTATAAAATAACCTCAAAAAGATAGGTTAAATAACAAAATATAAAAATAAGCAAATAAATACATTCACACCAATTAGAAAATAAAATTGAACAAGTTGGTAAATAAAATATACTTACCAACTTGTTTTCATAAATGAATAAAAAATATTTATATAAAATAGAGTAATTAAATTCCTATTGGTTGATATCCTTGCCATTCTGGTTTGAATCGCTCACCATTTTTGTCTTCGATTAAATGAATATAATATTCACCAACTTGTTCAAGAAGCAAACAATCATCAACATCTTTAAGATTATCTTTATGTTGCTGCTGGCTTGTCACCAATAGCGTATTTATCGCCTTTTGTTTTGCTTCATTTGTAGATTTTGCTACAAATAAGTCAAACTCGTGTAATTCAGCTAACGTGGTAGATTGATAACCACCAACATTAACAAAGAATAATCGGTTTTTATCTAAAGATGGCTTATGGCTTAATTCAACCCTAAAACCATCTACCCATTTAATACTGGCGTACCCATCAATATGAATTTTATCCTTATCTCCAAACCAGGCATCACGTAATGCAGGCCAAGCATCCTCAGGTTTTTTAGCGACTACAAATTGAACATCATGAACTTCAATATTAGACTTACCCGCATTTCCACCCACATAAAACATGTAAAGATTCATTTTATTATTCCAGTTTATTTATCAATCGATATATAAATTAGTATATAACCATGCAAATCTAAAGTTAAAAAATGTGTTTATATATAAACGCAGTTTTCTGCTAGATATTCTAAAATATCAATACGATAATCCCATGAATAAATAGATTATTTCATTGTAATACGTGAGCATTAAACAGTAATTATTCTGCTGCATTTCACTCATTATACGATTCAAATTAACTAAACTTATTTAGAATGGACCTTTAAAAATTAAAAAAGCCCCAGCAAAAATTAAAATAAATCCAATCACATGATTAACTGTAATGCTCTCACCAAGATAGAGAACAGAAAAGATAACAAAGACACATAGTGTTATCACTTCTTGCATCGTTTTTAGTTCAGCCGCACTATAATATTGATGGCCTAAACGATTAGCAGGGACGGCAAAACAATATTCTACAAATGCAATTAGCCAGCTAAAAAAGATCACACTATAAAGTGGTTTATCTGCAAATTTAAGATGACCATACCAAGCAAACATCATAAATACATTAGAGATGATCAATAATAGTATTGGGTAAAATTTAACAAGCATGTTTTCAATACACTAGAAATAGAAAACAGCATTATGCAACCAAAAAGCATAAATTTCATCAACTCATAATTCATTATTATTCACTGTTCCCCACTTATTACTTAAATATCAATATGTTTTATTAAGCTATTACTTTAATAAATTACCTACCAGAACCCTAAATTATGTACTAATTAGTACACAATTGTTTTCATTTACACTATTTAGAGTTATAGTGACTAAAATAGAGCAAGTAGGAGATAAATTTATGGCTGATTTTTTAACGGCAAATCAACAAGCATGGGATAAACAAGCGCAACAGCAACAGCCCTGGTCAGTTCCTGTTGATTCAGAAACAATCAAACAAGCTAAAAATGGAAATTGGCAAATTCATTTAACACCAACGGCATTACCTAAAGATTGGCTAGGTGAAATAAAAGGGAAACAAATTTTATGTCTAGCTTCAGCAGGCGGTCAACAAGCACCTATACTTGCAGCAGCAGGTGCTGATGTGGTTGTTTTTGATCTTTCTGAGAAACAATTAGAGCAAGATAAAAAAGTTGCCATTAGAGATAATCTGCACCTAAAAACAATCCAAGGTGATATGAGAAATTTACAAATATTCTCAGATTGCACCTTTGATATTATTTTTCACCCTATTTCTAATTTATATGTCCCTGATGTCAATCCTATTTGGCAAGAGTGTCATCGAGTTTTAAAAGATCATGGTCGTCTATTATCTAGTTTTTATAATCCGATTGTTTTTATTGGCGAACGTTCACCTGAATTTAATGAACAACAAATCATTAAGCCCAAATATACAATGCCATTCTCAGAAATAGAAAATTTAACTGAGGAACAAATTGCAACTAAACAACAAAACCAAGAAGCTTTTGTTTTTGGGCATTCTCTAACAGATTTAATTGGTGGTCAGATACGCGCAGGCTTTAATATTGCAGGATTTCTTGAAGATTGGCAGCCAAACCCGCGTTTTGTTATTGATAATTACTTACCCACTTTCTTGTCAACATTAGCAATAAAAAGTTAAAACTTAGAAGGTAGGTTTACTTTATCTATAGAATTAACTAGTGAGTTGAATAATCTATAGACAAAAAGCGTATTTGAATATAGCCTTCATATTAACCTACCCACTATTTTATATCACTTATTCTCACAATTCCTTGACCATACAGAATTGAACTCTTCCGGTAGCAAAATATCACCAATATCTTCAACAAACGGAATTGAAACAACAGTTTTACCCATTTTATTAATGTGAGTTCGAACAATAAAACGTTTAAAACCATAAGGAAGCTCATCTTTAAACTCAAAAACTTCCCCACAAAAATAACCTATTTCCTCACCATCAGCATTTCTATTTAGGATATGATAGCTCATGTTTCGATACTGTGCGGTACCTGGGTAAGCTAAATAATCTTCTACAGAACTTTCAACTTTATTCTTAGTGTCCATTTCAGAAGATGTTGTTATATCTGTCATAATACCTGCAATATAAGCACTAATAGCAACAAGTAATAACACTAAGATTCTTAATAGCATACAACCCTTATCCGTATATTTCATTGAGAATAGAAAATTTATTATAATTATCTGGTGACAAAATACGACTAAAAATATCTAATCCTACACATGAGAGGAGAATAGAGAATAATATAAAGTTTTTATATTTATCAAATAGATATGAATTATTTTATTGAGATAATTGCCAAAAATAAATTAATATTGCTGCTGCAATAACCCAATTTACAGTTGCCAAGCTCAAACATAACCAAGTAGAAACTTTTGTCGCAAGAATATAAACCGTCAACAAATATAACATATAAGGGATTAATGACCATAATCCAAATAGTGCGGTTTTACGCAGCGCTAAAGCGCCTTGTTCTTGCACAACAATGACATGAGCTATCAATGCAAAAGTCGGAAATAAAGGTACAAGACCTGCAATATAGAAGATTTTGCTCTTTGAGAGCAAAGCAATCACTAAAACGGCCAGTGCCCCCAGCAAACACTTAAAAAATAACGACAGCATAATGTCTCTACATTGTTCTATAATTTATGTTTAGTCTTATTATACCCATAAAAAACATTCACCAACAAAGCGAATGACTAAATCAGCCCCATTTAGCTTTGTATCATATATTATTTTTTATCAAACACGCGGAATTAATATCTTTAATATCACACCACCTACCAATTGTTATTTTTATATATTATTATTTTTCAGCATTAAACTAAGATTTTGCGAGCAACATATCACATAAAAAAATCTAATGATTTATTAAACTGGCTATTTTTATATCTACTAATGAATATGATAAAATAGCCAGAAATCTAATTGGAAGGATAAGATTATTATCAATATAATTTAAGTTCTAGATCCTAAATCACTATCCTTTTGCTCTCCTAAAACCATGCGCGTTAATTCTTCACAACGAATGATCTTCCCATTACATAAAGTAAAACACGCAAATACCTCAAACTCACTCACATCACCATTTTTCTTTTTAGCATGTGCTATATGTTGGGTATGAACACAATTCTTGCCTTCAGCAATAGATTTAAACGTTACTGTTAATGTATCAACAACATCCTTTAAGGCATTTAAATGTGCAACAAATTCTGCATAATTGATTTCCTTCCCATCTACAATTTGAATGTAATCTGGAGAAAAATATTGCTCAATAACGTCAATACTACCAATATTTTCACCTAAAACTTGAGATAATGCTTCTTGAACAAATGTAATATTACTCATCCTGTACGAACCTTTTATAATTACATAATTTTAAAATAAAATATGGTTAAATATTTTTAGCTTTGGCCTAAACCTATTTTCATAGGGGTAATCCTGTATCTGCATTTAAATTTTTATCTTTAGCTAATTGTATCATGATATCTTCAGATGGCTTTTCAACTTCTGTAATTGATTTTTTTATTTTTGGTAAATTCTCTGAAAATTTAGGTAACTCAGCAGGTAGTAACGGGATAATTTTATTTACGTCAGGAATAATGAAATTACAATATTCATTACCAGTTAAAAAATAACGATATTTTTCATGGTGTTTACTTATTTCGTGATCTTTTGTAATCCCAATCTATTTTTTATTTTATTCTGAGAAATATAATGATGACCGGGGCAAGGATTTGGTAAAAGTTGTTGTTTAAGACCTGAAAATTGAGCTAAGTTTTGATAACTTTTTGATAACCGTTTCAAAATTGACAATCATAAACACCCGCATAGCGAGACCTTAGATTGGTTTAATGCAACTAGGTATAGAATGTCCATTATTTGGAGATAACAAACCAATTCCGGACAAAATGCAATAATGACTGTATATAAACGGGTCTTCCCCTGTTGTGGTGGGTGGTACATAATTGATTAATTTTCAAACACCACCAATGTCTTTATGGTGTCTCTTTTTACTTGAGAGGGAATTCTTATGAGTGTGCCGCAAACAAAAGCTGAATTGCTTTTAGCTATTGATAAAAATTTTAGTAAATTAATTAGTTACCTCAACGCAATCCCACCAGAAATTACTTCAGATAAATCAATAGATGGACACGCCAAAGGAACGAAGATGAGTGTTCGTGACCTCGTTTCATATCTGCTTGGATGGAATGTCCTTGTTGTAAAGTGGATCACTTCTGATGCTAAAGGTCTGCCTGTCGATTTTCCGGAAACTGGCTATAAATGGAATCAGCTTGGTCTTCTTGCTCAAAAATTTTACTCAGATTACAGTGAGTTAAGTTATGAATTGTTAGTGACTGAACTTCAGACTGTAAAAAATAAGCTTGTGATGCTTATTGATGATCGTACCGATGATATTTTGTATGGAAGACCATGGTACACAAAATGGACGATGGGGAGAATGATCTCATTTAACACATCTTCGCCTTACGCCAACGCTAATGGAAGATTAAGAAAGTGGGCAAAAAATAATAATATCAGTTTAAAGTAAGCATCTGAGTGAAATTATATGGACGGAAAATCTCTCTATGCCCATATCCTTAACCTGACTGCTCCATGGCAGGTTAAATCCCTAGCGTCAATTTTTCATTGATTTTAGATAATGCAAATACCTAATATAACAATATGCCATTTTTACGGTTTGTCGTCCTTCGTAAGTGGTCAATGAAAGCCCCAAGAGAACGCTTCCCACCCCGATTGCTATTAACACATTGGCATTTCCCCCCCAAGCAATAGATAGCGCCAAAACAATTATAAATATCGTGAAATAAAACAAACAAGTCTTAAAACTTGTTCTTACATATCGAAAAACAATATCACTATAAGATTGACCCGCAATTTTACAGTCATTCTGTAAAGTGCGGATCTGCCTTCTGGTATACCCACTGAAAAATAAAATTCTATTAAGTATTTTGTGGTCCATTAATAAATTCGCTCTTCCCATATACTATAAGCACTTGTTCCCGCAGCAAGATGTTCCCATGTTATTGACTCATATTTAAAAGACACGCTTTCTTGAGGCTGATAATCATTATGAGTACAAGAATTGGGATAAAAGCACGTTAAATTAACAATGCCAGCCTTTGTTAATTTGACTTTATAGTAAGGCTCCATTTTCCATCAATCGCCGTTCTAAAAAATAAGACCTTTACCGCTACACGCCGAATACTGATAAACAGACCTCGCTGAACGGGCATAATCTTCAAATACCATTTTGGCCAGAATAATTAAACAGTAACCCAGTTTCTTACCCGCTGCTTTGCGAACTAATTTAGGCGCTACTTTAAGCGAATATTAAGTCAAAGCCTCCACGGTAGAAAATTTGTCTTCTTCGCTAATACCATTTTTAGCCAGAAAGGCGGCCATGCTAAACTTAGCTTGTGATTCGGTCATCCCCACAGCCCTTATATACTTCATTACCACCATACAACATCTCAAGCAAAAAGAGGTGGACAAGTTTCATCTAATGCAATTACTAGCCTATTTCAAAAAATTAGAGATCAAACAAATCTGAAATGGGAGGATGGAACACCGCCTAGTTTTCACGAACAAAGATCTCTTTCTGAAAGGTTATATAGAGAACAAGGCGTCGATACAAAAATTTTATTGGGACATAAGAGCCAAGCGATGACTGATAAATACCATGATGATCGCGGAAAACATTGGCAAGTTTTAGCTATAAAATAGCGTTTATTTTTCAGCCCGTTTTGCAGGAGTTTTGCAGAAGAATTTTTCAACGGAAAACAAAACGGGAGTTTTTAGGCTCCCGTTATTAATCACACTAAGTAATAAATTACATGTGTTTGATAATGGCGTCTGCGAATTCGCTACATTTCAGTAGCTTAGCACCGTCTAATTGACGTTCGAAGTCATAAGTGACGGTCTTAGCTTCGATTGCGCCTTCCATGCCTTTAATGATTAGGTCAGCCGCTTCAGTCCAGCCCATATGGCGTAACATCATTTCAGCCGAAAGAATAATTGAACCTGGGTTCACTTTATCCTGACCAGCATATTTAGGCGCTGTACCATGTGTAGCTTCAAATAATGCACATTCAGAACCAATATTAGCGCCTGGAGCAATACCGATACCACCAACTTGTGCAGCAAGTGCATCAGAAATGTAGTCACCATTTAGGTTCATACAGGCAATAACATCATATTCAGCTGGGCGTAGCAGAATTTGCTGTAAGAATGCGTCGGCAATGACATCTTTAATGATAATATCTTTGCCTGTTTTTGGATTTTTAATTTTAACCCAAGGGCCGCCATCTAATAGCTCGCCGCCGAATTCTTCTAAAGCAAGTTCATAGCCCCAATCTTTGAAAGCACCTTCAGTAAACTTCATAATGTTGCCTTTATGAACTAGAGTTACTGAATCACGATCGTTATCTATTGCATATTCAATAGCTGCGCGAACTAAGCGTTTTGTCCCTTCCTCCGAGCATGGTTTCACACCAATGCCGCAATCTTTAGAAAAACGAATTTTTGTTACACCCATTTCATCTTCTAAAAATTTGATAACTTTATCTGCTTCTGGGCTGCCCGCTTTCCATTCGATACCCGCATAAATATCTTCTGCGTTTTCACGGAAAATAACCATATCAGTCAGTTCTGGCTGTTTAACTGGGCTTGGTGTGCCTTTGTAATAACGAACTGGACGTAAACAAATATAGAGGTCAAGTTGTTGACGTAATGCAACGTTCAGAGAACGAATACCGCCACCAACAGGTGTAGTGAGAGGACCTTTGATTGAAACACGATAATCACGAATTAAGTCAAGAGTTTCTTCTGGAAGCCAAACATCTTTACCATAAACTTGAGTAGATTTTTCGCCTGTATAAATTTCCATCCAAGAAATTTTACGCTCACCGTGATAGGCTTTTTCTACCGCTGCATCAACAACTTTCAGCATTGCAGGTGTTACATCAACACCAATACCGTCACCTTCAATGAAGGGAATAATCGGATTGTTTGGAACTTTAAGTTTACCTTTAGCATCTATTGTAATTTTAGCGCCTTCTGCCGGAACGACTACTTTGCTTTCCATTAAACTCTCCTTTCACTTGCGCATTTGCTTGTTAATTTTTTGTAAGAGACCTGTCAATACTACTTGAATCTTTCTCGAACGCCAACGGTTAGTCATTGAAGCTTTTATGCGGATCGCATTTAACGTACTTTCCCAAACTAATCACTTATCTATCTATAAGTATAATCCATGTAAAAATCAATACGTTGTTAACATTTTATTAAATTCGTTGATAACAGTCGTCATTCAATAGGTCTAGAGGTAAATAAATCATTATTAGAAAGATCCTTGTTTCGTAGTCTATCTGAAAATATAATCAGAAAAGTCTGTCTTGCTCACATAAATTAATTAAATCATTATTTTATACATATAAAATGCTAATAAATGATGCATTTACAATAAATAAAATAGGCTTAAATTGAATTTAATGTTTTTAAAGAATTTAATTATTAATTTATTGTGATGAAAATAAAACTTCAATTATTTGAATATTAAAACATGCTCAAATATATATTCCACTAAATAAATAATTTTATATTTAGCTACAAATAAAAATAAAGAAAATATCTGAATTTTTGATACGAATAATCGAACAGCCATTATGTTTAGATATTTTTGGGGATTATTACAAAATCGATTACACTAAAACAAAGGTTTGTTGGCCGTTTTGTCAACATCAATGAACTAAAATTCTTTCAATGAGTACTCATGAACAAAGCTAATCGCACAACAGCGCATAAAGACATAAAAAAAAGATCGCCTCTGCGTAAACCTAATCAACGCCCATTGTTAGCGACAAAAAATAAGCGCCAAGGTCCAACAAAGGTGATTTTATTTAATAAGCCTTTCGATGTGCTCCCTCAATTTACCGACGAGCAAGGCCGAGAAACATTAAAAAAATACATCCCAATTACTGATGTCTATGCAGCTGGCAGGCTCGATCGCGATAGTGAAGGTTTACTTATCCTCACCAACGATGGCAAGCTACAAGCTCAATTAACACAGCCAAATAAAAATACACATAAAATTTATTATGCTCAGGTTGAAGGAGTTCCCGATGAAATTGCATTACAAAAGTTTCGAGCGGGCTTAATTCTAAACGATGGACCAACTCGCCCTGCTGGAGTTGAATTAGTGAGTGAGCCTGAATGGCTGTGGCAAAGGGTTCCCCCGATTCGTGAGCGTAAAAACATTCCAACAAGTTGGTTAAAAATTACACTTAGTGAAGGAAGAAACCGCCAAGTTCGCAGAATGACCGCTAACATAGGTTTTCCTACATTAAGATTAATTCGTTACCAAATCGGTGAATTTACTTTAGAAAACTTAGCTCAAGGGGAATGGAAGGAGATAAACCATGTTTAAACCCCATATTACTGTTGCAACAATTGTTCATGCCAAAAATCAATTTTTGGTTGTTGAAGAATGGATTAACGGCAAGCCAACTTGGAACCAGCCTGCGGGTCATTTAGAAGCTGATGAAACTTTATTAGAAGCTGCTGAACGCGAACTGTTAGAAGAAACCGGAATTCAAGGCCGCCCACAAAAGCTAATTAAAATCCACCAATGGGTAGCGCCAGATAAAACCCCTTTTATTCGTTTTTTATTTTCTCTTGAACTGACTGAGCCTTGTGTCACACAACCGCAAGATAGTGATATTTCCTGTTGTCATTGGGTGAGTGCCGAAACAATTTTTGAAAGTAAAACATTACGTTCACCACTTGTCGCAGAAAGTATGCATTGTTTTTTAAGCGGAATGAGTTATCCCCTTGATATTCTCGATGCCTATGGTGACTATAATCAGTAACAATATTATTTATGCAGTTACATTATCCTCTTTTAGTGGCACATTTTTGTCATGATGAATATTCCCACGCTAACGCTGGTGTAACAAGGGTACAACATGGTAAAGTATGGGGCTTAATTTTTCCGCAGTGAGAGTATTCCATGTCAGATAACAGCCAAAAAAAGGTTATCGTCGGTATGTCCGGCGGTGTTGACTCCTCCGTTTCAGCTTATTTGCTCCAGCAGCAAGGATATCAGGTTGTTGGTCTGTTCATGAAGAACTGGGAAGAAGATGATGATGAGGAGTATTGCTCCGCAGCAACTGACCTTGCTGATGCGCAAGCGGTTTGTGACAAACTTGGTATCGAACTTCATACTATCAATTTCGCAGCAGAATATTGGGATAACGTGTTTGAACATTTTTTATCTGAATATAAAGCTGGCCGTACCCCAAACCCTGATATTTTGTGCAACAAAGAGATAAAATTTAAAGCATTTTTAGAATTTGCAGCAGAAGATTTGGGCGCTGACTTTATTGCCACTGGCCACTATGTCCGCCGCCGTGATGTTGATGGCAAAAGCCAATTATTACGTGGTCTAGATGCAAATAAAGATCAAAGTTATTTTCTCTATACGTTGAGCTATGAACAAATCAGTAAAAGCCTATTCCCTGTTGGTGAATTAGAAAAACCAGAAGTCCGTCGTATTGCTGAAGAAATTGGCCTTGTGACAGCAAAGAAAAAAGATTCTACGGGTATTTGCTTCATTGGTGAACGCAAATTCCGCGATTTTCTTGGCCGCTATTTGCCAGCTCAACCCGGTGATATCATTACCGTTGATGGTGAAATCATTGGCAAACATGAAGGTTTAATGTATCACACACTTGGTCAACGAAAAGGTCTTGGTATTGGCGGCATGAAAGAAGGTTCTGATGAACCTTGGTATGTTGTTGACAAAGATGTGCAAACTAACCAATTAATCGTTGCTCAAGGACATGAACATCCGCGTTTAATGTCTACAGGTTTGATTGCTCAACAACTTGATTGGGTTGATAGAAACCCACTCACTGAAACTTTACGTTGTGTGGTTAAAACTCGTTATCGACAAGCCGATATTCCTTGTACTGTGACGCCTATAGCAGATGGAAAAATCAAGGTGATTTTTGATGAGCCGGTGGCAGCTGTTACGCCAGGTCAATCCGCAGTATTTTATATTGATGAAGTTTGCCTCGGTGGCGGCGTTATTGAATCTCGAATTCAGGAGTAGTAGTGGCTAAAAATTATTACGATATTACACTTGCTTTGGCAGGGATCTGCCAAGCAAGTTATATGGTTCAAGCTCTTGCTCAAAATGGGACTTGTGATGACCATGATGCGCAAACTATGGTCAATAGCCTGACTAACATGAACCCTGCTTCAACAATTTATGTCTATGGCAACGATCCCGCAAACCTAAAAACGGGTTTAAATGCACTGCTAGCCATGACTTCTAATGTAAAAAATGGTCGAGTAGAACTGACGACTGAAATCACCCGCTATATGCTTAGCATGACAGTTCTTGAGCGCCGTTTACATAAAAACACCCAAGCAATGGCTCAATTAGGTCAACGCATAGAACAGTTTGAGCGCCAAGCAAGCTATTTTGAACCCATGTCTGAAGGCGTTTTTAATGCTTTAGCCGGTATTTATGTAGATGTTATCAGCCCGCTTGGATCTCGTATTCAAGTGACTGGCTCACCTGATATATTAAAAAACTCACTTGCTCAAGCGAAAGTCAGAACCTTCTTGCTCTGCGGAATTCGCAGTGCCGTATTATGGCAGCAAGTGGGTGGAAGTCGCTTACAATTAATGTTTTCTCGAAGCCGTCTGAGTAATCAGGCGAAAGATATCCTGTCTCACCTTTAAAATACTGGAGTTGCTACCAATGGAATTATCCTCACTGACCGCTGTATCCCCGATTGACGGCCGTTACGGTGATAAAGTCAGCGCACTACGCACTATTTTTAGTGAGTTTGGCTTACTGAAATTTCGCGTACAGGTTGAAGTTCGCTGGCTACAAAAACTGGCGGCAACCGCTCAAATAAAAGAAGTTCCCTCATTTGATGCAGACGCAAACGCTTACCTTGATGAAATTGTCGCTAACTTCAGTGAAAAAGATGCTTTGCGCATCAAAGAAATTGAGCGCACAACAAATCATGATGTCAAAGCTGTTGAATACTTCCTAAAAGAAAAAGTGGCGCAAGTTCCAGCCCTAGATGCTGTTTCTGAATTTATTCACTTTGCTTGTACTTCTGAAGATATTAATAATCTCTCTCATGCATTAATGCTGAATACTGCGCGAGAAGAAGTCCTACTGCCACAATGGCGCCAACTTATTGATAAAATTAAAGCAATGGCTAATGATTACCGCCTATTGCCTTTACTTTCTCGTACGCATGGTCAACCAGCAACACCTTCAACTGTTGGTAAAGAGTTTGCTAACGTTGCTTATCGTATGGAACGTCAATATCGCCAATTAGAGCAAGTCGAAATTTTAGGTAAAATTAATGGTGCTGTAGGTAATTACAATGCACACATTGCTGCTTATCCTGAAGTTAACTGGCATGAATTCAGTGAGTCTTTTGTGACATCTTTAAATATCACATGGAACCCATTCACCACTCAAATAGAACCTCATGATTATATTGCTGAACTATTTGACTGCGTTGCCCGTTTCAATACTATTTTATTAGACTTTGACCGCGATATTTGGGGCTATGTAGCACTGAATCACTTCAAACAAAAAACGATTGCAGGTGAAATTGGTTCTTCAACTATGCCGCATAAAGTTAACCCAATTGATTTTGAAAATTCAGAAGGTAACTTAGGCTTAGCGAATGCAGTATTGAATCATTTATCCAGCAAACTGCCTGTCTCTCGTTGGCAGCGTGACCTTACCGACTCAACTGTATTACGTAACTTAGGTGTTGGGTTGGGCTATTCATTAATCGCTTATCAATCAACACTAAAAGGCCTTAATAAGCTCGAAGTGAATGAACAGCATCTTCTTGATGAATTAGATCAAAACTGGGAAGTTTTAGCTGAGCCTATTCAAACTGTAATGCGCCGTTATGGTATTGAAAAACCTTACGAAAAACTAAAAGAGCTGACTCGTGGTAAACGAATTACGGCTGAAGGTATGAAGCAGTTTATTGATGGTTTAGATCTTCCTGAAGACGAAAAAGCACGTTTAAAAGCGATGACACCCGCTAATTACCTTGGTTATGCCGTTCATTTTTTAGACGAATTAAAATAATAATTGACTATAATAATTTATATGGCAGCTCATAACCTTGAGCTGCTTTATTAAACTTAATTCAACATCCATACTCAATCACATCTAATAATAGGTACGGATAAGCCAAGAATTGTATTTCTGATATCTGTTTGCCTTACGTTTATACAATGACTTGTGATGAGATAATTATCTTTTTAACATAGTCATTCCTGAGCAACTATTATAATAATCATAGCGGCCATCATTTTTCTTAATGCGAGGTTTCTCTAATGCGTATTCTTATTGTTGAAGATAATGCCCTTCTTCGTCACCATTTAACTGTGCAATTAAAAGAACTTGGTCATCAAGTTGATTCAGCGGAAGATGCCAAAGAAGCAGATTATTTTCTACATGAGAGCTGTCCAGATATTGCTGTGGTTGATCTTGGCTTACCCGATGAAGACGGTTTATCAATGATAAAACGCTGGCGTAGTGCACAAGTCACTATCCCTATTCTGGTCTTGACTGCTCGAGAAAGTTGGCAAGAAAAGGTACAAACATTAAATAGCGGTGCTGATGACTATGTAACTAAACCTTT
Source organism: Providencia sneebia DSM 19967 (assembly GCF_000314895.2). Taxonomy (GTDB): domain Bacteria; phylum Pseudomonadota; class Gammaproteobacteria; order Enterobacterales; family Enterobacteriaceae; genus Providencia; species Providencia sneebia. Next base: position 2,513,055 of record NZ_CM001773.1, read on the forward strand.
CCAACTGGAAGAGCTTGTGGCACGCATGCAAGCGCTAATGCGTCGAAATAGTGGACTTGCCTCACAAGTTTTAGAATTAGATGATTTTGTTATCGACCTGTCTCGAAAAGAATTTATGGTAAAAGGTAATCCGGTAAAACTAACCGCTTTTGAATATACCATCATTGAAACGTTATTAAGAAATAATGGCAAAGTGGTCAGTAAAGATTCATTAATGCGCCAATTGTACCCAGATGCGGAACTTCGCGAAAGTCACACAATTGATGTTTTAATGGGGCGCTTAAGGAAAAAAATACAGCAATTTCATGATACTGATGTAATCGTGACGGTACGCGGACAAGGATACCGCTTTGATGTGAACAATTAAGATGTGGAAAAAGTTTAAATTTAAGCCATTATCTTTAAGAGCGCGTTTTTTATGTGCGACTTCAGCGGTCATTCTCGCACTGACGCTCTCTTATGGTATTGTTGCGATACTTGGCTATCTAATCAGTTTTGATAAAACAACCTACACATTGCTCCGTAGCCAAAGTAATTTAATCTATAGCTTAGCCCAGTGGCAAAACGATAAAATTGATATTCGTGTTCCACCTAATTTCACATTAAATAGCCCTGCATTAATCATAATTTATAACAATAAAGGACAAGTGCTTTGGCGGCAAAGGGAAGTTCCCGCTATTGAAAATCTTATTAACAAGAATTGGCTCAAGAAAGAAGGTTTATATGAAATTGATACGGACCTTAAAGAAACACGCCAATTACTTCAAAATAATCCTGAATATAGAAATAAGCTTGAAGAGATGACGGAGGATGATTTTCCTCTGACACACTCAGTCTCTATTAATAAGTATGAGCAATCTGAGAACTTACCTCCAGTGACCATTGTCGTTGTTGATACCCTTCCACAAGACTTGCAAAAAACGGGGGTAGTTTGGGAATGGTTTGGGTATGTATTACTTGCTAATTTATTATTAGTCATTCCATTAATTTGGTTAGCCGCTTATTGGAGTTTACGGCCAATTAAATCGTTAGTCTCACAAATTAGTAGCCTTGAAAAAGGTGAACGCGAAATGATGGATGAAAATCCGCCCTATGAATTACGCGGTTTAGTGCGAAATTTAAATAAGCTCCTCACCAATGAACGTAAACGCTACAGTAAATATCGTACAACGCTGTCAGATTTAACTCACAGTTTAAAAACGCCTCTTGCGGTTTTGCAATCGACATTGAGATCTCTTCGCACCGGTAAACAAATTTCTATAGAACAAGCAGAGCCAATTATGCTTGAGCAAATCGGTCGTATATCACAACAAGTGGGTTATTATTTACACCGCGCTTCGACACAAGGTGATAATAATCTTATGTTGCGCGAAATATCTTCTGTCCCAGCTTTAGTTGATAGCCTTGCTAGCGCTTTGCACAAGGTATATCAGAATAAAGGAGTTTCAATTACAGTTGATATTTCACCTGAAATGACTTGGTTAGGTCAACCCAATGATTTTATGGAAGTTATGGGTAATATTATGGAGAATGCCTGCAAATATTGCCTTGAATTTGTTGAGGTGACTGCAAAGACTGACCATGATTCACTAACCCTCATTATTGATGATGATGGACCCGGTGTACCAGAAAATAAACGTAACCTTATTTTTGTTCGTGGGCAACGCGTTGATACTTTACGACCGGGTCAAGGTCTTGGATTATCTATTGCAGTTGAGATCATTGACCAATATGATGGAGAAATCACGATTAATGATAGCCCGCTTGGTGGTGCGCGTGTGCAAGTCATATTCCGCCAACAAACTGTGCCCGATAGCTAATCTGTGATCAACAATCCTGTTTATCCCCTATTTTGTCGGTAATTTCAGGTATACTAACAATAGATATTTTAACTTGGGACAATAAGATGGATTATAAACTGAATCTTGACTGGCAAAGTTTTCTAGACAGCCACTGGCAGAAACGCCCTTTACTGATTAAAAATGGTTTTACACGTTTTATTGATCCTATCTCGCCTGATGAGCTCGCGGGATTAGCAATGGAAGATGAGGTTGATAGTCGTCTTGTCAGCCATAAAGATGGCCTCTGGCAAGTTGCTCATGGTCCTTTTGAAAGTTATGATCATTTAGGTGAAGAAAATTGGTCAGTATTAGTACAAGCTGTTGACCATTGGCACCATCCAAGCGCTGCATTGATGAAACCATTTAGAGTTCTTTCTGACTGGCGTATGGATGATTTAATGATCTCCTATTCTGTCCCAGGAGGTGGTGTTGGCCCACATCTTGACCAATATGATGTGTTCATTATTCAAGGTGAAGGTCGTCGACGCTGGCGTGTAGGTGAAAAACATCCGATGAAGCAACATTGCCCGCATCCGGATCTCCTACAAGTTCAACCTTTCGATGCTATTATTGATGAAGAAATGGAACCGGGTGATATTCTTTATATTCCACCAGGATTTCCACACGAAGGTTATGCCATTGAACCTTCATTAAATTATTCTGTTGGTTTCCGTGCACCAAATACCCGTGAACTTATCAGTAGTTTCGCTGATTATTTAATTTCTAATGACCTTGGTAGTTATCGTTACAGCGATCCTGACCTCTCATTTAGAGATAATCCTGCTGAAATATTACAAGGTGAACAAAGTAAATTGCGCGAAATGATGGAGTCATTAATTAGTGATCCAGAACTCTTCCGCAAATGGCTTGGTGAATATATCTCGCAATCGCGCCATGAATTAGATATCGCACCACCAGAACCCGCTTATGAGCAAGATGAAATATATGATCTTCTCAAAACTCAGCAAGAAACATTGTATAAACTTAACGGTTTAAGAGCATTACGCGTTGGTGACCAATTTTTTGTCAACGGTGAATGTTTAGAAACATCCTGCTATGAAGCAGCTGACAGTTTATGCCGATTTGATTCAGTTAACAGTGAAATGCTAGGTGACGCAATTGATGACGTCAATTTTATTGCACTTATCACTGCGTTAATTAATAGTGGTTACTGGTATTTTGATGATTAAATTTTACAAGAATTAATATTGTAGCGTCATAATGATGAAGGCTGAATAATCAGCCTTCATTTATTTGAATACTCATGATGTGACATGCTCAAACATAAGTTTATTACCCACGATAATAAATACCGCATAGTGATCCTGTACGCCATTTCATCATTAAAATAAATAGCTCACAAATATTGCCTATTATTATTTCGCTCTCATCGCAGTAAGTTCAGCAATACGCATAATCACATTCACAGCCTGTTCCATTCCTTCTTGTGTAATAAATTCATGTTTACTATGAAAATTATAACCACCCGTAAAAATATTAGGACACGGTAAACCGCGATAAGATAATTGGGCACCATCTGTACCACCACGAATTGGTTTAATAATGGGGTCAATATCGCAATCTTTCATTGCTTGGTAAGCAATATCAATAACATGAGGATGTTTCATCACTTCTTTGTGCATATTGTAGTAGCTGTCATCAATTGTTAACTCAATATAACAATTTGGATGTAAACCTTGGCCTACTTTTTCAGCAATACGAATAATATTTTTCTTCCGAGCCTCAAATTTTTGTGCATCAAAATCACGAATAATATAATTCATTTCCGCTTTTTCGACAGAGCCTTTCATTGAATTTAAATGATAGAAACCTTCATAACCTTCCGTATTTTCTGGCGTTTCTTCTCTAGGTAATTCAGCATGAATACGATTAGCTAATGTTAACGCATTAGTCATTATCCCTTTTGCTGTACCAGGATGAGCATTATTACCCACAATTTTAATGGCAACATTAGCAGCATTAAAATTTTCATACTCTAATTCACCAACACCACCACCATCAACGGTATATGCCCAACGAGCATCAAATTGTTTCAAGTCAATATATTGCGCACCACGACCAATTTCTTCATCAGGTGTAAAAGCAATACAAATTTTACCATGTGGAACATTATTCGCTTTCAAACGCACTAAAGCCGTTATAATTTCAGCAATACCGGCTTTATCATCTGCACCTAATAACGTTTTTCCGTCTGTCATGATCAGTGTTTTGCCAATCATTTCATGTAAAACAGGAAACATAACCGGTGATAACACTTCATCACCGATACCTAACGCAATATCACCACCACGGTAATTTTCTAGTATTTGCGGACACACATTTTTACCAGAGAATTCAGGAGACGTATCTAAATGGGAAATAAAACCTATTGGCGGTACATCCCAATCAACATTCGCAGGTAAACTTGCCGTAATACAGCCTTGTTCTGATAAATTAATTTCATCAAAATCAAGGTCTTTCAGCTCTTTGACTAAAGCACGTGCAAATTTCAGCTGCCCCGTACTGCTAGGCGCGGTTTTTACATTTAATTTTGACTGTGTGTCAAAAGAGGTATATTCAAAAAATCTTTCTAAGAGTTTGTCCATACTTTATCTCTCCCAATATTAATTCTCCCATTATGGAAAAGAATGTTCAGACAATTCTTGTTTCAAATCAGCTTTCACGTTAATGATTGGATATTTTAGAAAATAGATATTTCAAAGACTTAAAAATAGCATACCGTCAACTATACTTAAGGGGTATATTCATTCAATCACTTACCCTTTTCGGCGTAGCGCGACCAAATACAATAAAAACCGCCATCATTTACAACAAATAGAATTTTTATAACAAACTTAACTGTAAATTTAGTTAAATTTAACCTATTTTATAATTTACATCAGGCATTCTTATATACAAACTTAGAAATTATTTTTAAATCACAATATTAAAAGTAATTTAGAAGTGAATTACACTGAATTCATAATATCAATAAAAATATAATAAAATGAATTATCACTTGTGCCAATTGACTCACGTTAAATATATGTCATGCTATATTTTAGTTGGAAATATAAACAATACAGTATTTATGAGCAATGTATACATAATATATATTATGAACTTTATTCATAAAATAATTTTAGTTTATATAAAAGTGTAATCTATAAAAGAGCTAATTAAATGACCAAGATATATTCAAAACCACTCAACACAGATGAATCAATTAATTGTTATCAAACAGATGATAATAATTATAATAGTTCAAGTATTGATAATAAAAATTTAGCTAATCAAATCAAGCAAATTTCAAATATTACTGAACAATCTAAAACAACACAGCAAGCTGTTCAACTCTCGATTAATGCTACCAAAAAGAATAAAAAAGCTAAAGTAGAAAGAGCGTTTATTCAAAGAACGACTCTTTATCCTAGTGCTAAAAATGAAGTAGTTGCCTTTAAATATCAACTTAAAAAATCAAAAAGACCATTGGTTCATTTTCCGCCTTCAGCACGAGGTGATATGAATAGTTATAAATATATTGGTTTCCTTGAGCAACGAGAACGCCCACTGACTATGTTTGAATATGTTAGTTGTAAAAACTCAGACGCTCAGGAGCTACGTTTTAATAATAACCTTCCTGTTATAATAGAGCATATAAATTCAATGGGGAGCCGATTAAAAGAAGGTAGAGATTATATTTTTTGTAATAAACAAGAAATAGATAGTTTTCAGGAAGAAAGCGTAAAAATAAAAAATTATCAATATTATGATAGTATTGTTGCTGTACCCGAATTAAGAAAAGATATACATAAACAATTTCGAGATGATATTGCGACTAACCCCAAAATTAAATCTTATTTTGATAATAAAGCACTCCCTTGCACGGGTGAAGAAACCTTTATTCGCAAAAATAGACTGATTATGGTTAATGTCAATAAAAGACCCACCCTATCACAATGGGAACCGCGTGAATATCGCCACACAACGCCTGACTTTACTCACCTGAAAAACCTAGTTGATTGTGTTTATGAAGCAAAAAAAGAAGCAAACCAAAGAATACAAAAAGATAAATTTGATATTTGTTTTGTCGGCAGTGAATTCACCATGGGTGAGCAAGGTTTATGGAAAGAATATGCCATGAAAAAAGGAGTTAATGTCCATTTTTTTAATGACTTGGCAAAAAAGGGTTTTAACCGACTTGAACAGCGAGAAGCATTATTTGCTTTATCCGATCAATATAAAAGTACTATTTATTTCGGCCTCCAGTCTGGCGTTAATGAAGATGCTCCGATTCTTCCAAGAACCAATGTTTATAGCCTGAGTGAATATTTAAAATCAAGCCAAGTGGGGATCAACCGCATAGAAAAAAGGGCTCAACTTGATATTATAAAAAAAGGGCCACTTGGGGTACCAATGCATGCCAGCACTGTTGGCAACTTCTATAGCCTCCGCAATTGCGAATTTTTAACAACAGAAGGTATTCTGGCTGCTATTCAACTCAAAGATAGTACGCTGTTTAAACAACATCAACCTTTAGATAAATTATGGGCTAAAATAGTTAATCAATACGCAATTGAAGTTGGCAATGAAAATACAGAAATCCCAGATGAACGCGCCACTGATGCCCTATTAACATTGATATTAGATAATGGTACAAACACTAAAGTAAACGAAGAAACAAAAAATAATTACCGTGATGTCGTTAATATTATTGTACAGCGTATGAAAGGGAAAATGCCATATTTCAGTGAAGCAGCTAAAAAATATTTTACAGATGTAATGAAAGAAGAGTTAACGCTTCATGATAGCCATGAACCTTTAACCCAAAATGAACGCAAACGTGAAATACACAATGCAGGTATAACACCTTTTACATCCAAACTATTAAGGCATAGCCACCATTTTGAGCCAAGAGGTAAAGAGCGGATTGGAATGCCAGATAATCCTAAAGATAACGCCCTCAATCTACTTTATTCCACAGGGAAACGTCCGCTACGCAAAGCACTTCCACTTATATAAAAAGCCTGACATGATACAAAATCTGAAATAATATTATTGCGCTCATGACGAAAAAACACTGAGCGCAATTCAACATAATTCACTAAACAAAAAATATCATTGTATTCAATTCGTGTTCTTATTTAATTAATGATGACATTCAGTATTTCGTTATTCACTTTGGCTATTATTCAATTCATAAATTAAATTATTAATATATTCGACAACAATTTGGCTTGCTAACCCGTAATGTTTCTCATCAAATTCACTTTCAACTTGGCTTGGTTCTAAATTAAGCTCGACAGTATGTGCGCCATGTAATTTAGCTTCGTGAACAAAACCTGCTGCCGGATAAACATGTCCTGAAGTCCCAATGGCAATAAAAATCGTTGCTTCTTCAAGTGATTGATAAATATGATCCATGCCAAAAGGCATTTCACCGAACCAAACAATGTGCGGCCTTAGAGGTTGCGGGAATTGGCAACAGTGGCAACGCTCATCAACACTGAGATCGCCTTTCCACTCTACAACTTGCTGTGACCAACTACAACGCACCTTTAATAATTCACCATGCATATGAATAATACGTTTGCTTCCTGCCCGCTCATGTAAATTATCAATATTTTGCGTCACTAATAAAAAATCATCCCCCAGCACATCTTCTAGTTGTGCTAAGGCAAAATGTGCCGCATTAGGCTTGATATTATCTTGTTGAAGCTGTTTACGCCTTTCATTATAAAACCGTTGAACTAATCGTGGATCACGCGCAAAGCCTTCTGGTGTTGCGACATCCTCAACACGATGTTCTTCCCATAATCCATCAGAAGATCGAAATGTTCTAATACCTGATTCTGCTGAAATGCCTGCACCGGTTAAGACAACAACTTTTATTTTTTTCATATTAGTTATTCGGCTCTCTCTATAAAAAGACAGGTTGCGAGCTCGTTGACGACGTAACATTTTAATTTTTTTGAATTTTTTTAATCGATGACGAAAATGCAACATCAGCCTATTTCCTTCTAGGAATGCATGTTTATTAAATAATCAATGACTACTCAAACATAATGTGGTTATTAAGTATAGAGTAATAGAAAACAATGAGAATTGTAATAGTAAATAAAAATCTTTAAATTTAAGTTAATCTGACCTTCACTTTGTTAATTAAGCCATTTTTAGCGATAACCTACCTAAAATCCTGCAAATGATGGTCGCGCTGCAAATTAAGAACAGCTAAAATAGACAAAAAGCAGGATTACTTTTCATCAATCAAAAAGGTTTATATGGAAAAATTCTTTGAAAGAGCAATGTATGCATCACGCTGGTTACTTGCTCCTATCTATCTTGGACTTTCACTCACACTTTTAGCGCTCACGATTAAATTCTTTCAAGAGCTGTTTCACATTATCCCGAATATTTTTTCAATCCCAGAAGCCGATCTCATATTGATTCTGTTATCTCTAATTGATATGGCATTAGTCGGTGGTTTATTGGTCATGGTTATGTTTTCAGGCTATGAGAATTTCGTCTCACAACTCAATGTGCCTGAACATGTCGAGAAGTTAGGTTGGCTTGGCAAAATGGATGCAACATCGTTGAAGAATAAAGTCGCCGCTTCCATTGTGGCTATTTCTTCAATTCACCTATTAAAGATTTTTATGAACTCGCAAAACGTGCCTGATAACAAACTGATGTGGTATGTCATTATTCATCTAACGTTTGTGCTTTCTGCTTTTGTGATGGGTTATTTAGACCAATCGATTATGAAGAAAAAGAAATAAACCGGATTGCGTTAAGGCGGTAAAAGCTACCGCCTTTCTATTGACTATTTTTACTGCCCGCTCAGAATACGCGCCGGATCTAATTTGCTTGCACGACGTGCTGGATACCAACTCGCGACTAAACTTAAAATAATTGTCGTCAACAAAACATACACAATATCCATTAGATGCAATTGAGATGGCAGAAAATCTATAAAATAAACATCACCCGACAAAATAGGATGACCTAGAATACATTCTAAGCCTTTAATTATTGTCGTCAGATTTAATGATATGATCACACCTAATACTGCCCCGATAATTGAGCCAATCAGCCCACTTAATAGCCCATACCACAAGAAAATCGCTCTAATTTGCCGATCTTTTGCACCTAATGTTCTTAACACAGCAATATCACTGCTTTTATCTTTCACTGCCATGACTAAAGTAGAGACAATGTTAAAACAAGCAACCCCAATAACCAGAACCATAGCTAAGTACATGATACCTCTAACCATTTGAATATCATTGTACATATAACCATAATCACTCATCCAACTTTTGATAGTGACATAATGCATTGTTTTTATCCCTGCATCATAAATCACTTTTTCAGCATCAAAAGGGTTATTCGCCTTAATTTCAAAACCCGTGATCCCGTTTCCATAACCCAAATACTCTTGCGCATCTGATAAGGGCACTAACGCTAATTGATGGTCGAGTAAACCACTTAACCGGAAAATCCCCGCTACTTGGACACGAATGCGCTTAGGCTGTTGGATTTTCAAACTATCATCAGCATTTGGGATCATAATAGTCAGCCAATCCCCAACTTTGACATTTAACGCATCCGCAACACCTTGCCCTAGAATAATGGATTGTTTACCTGCTTGAAAATGTTTCCACGCATCATTCAGTACAAATTCAGGTAATGCACTAACGTCAGATTCCGTCTCTGGTGAAACGCCCATAACTTGGATTGCTTTTAGATTTGCACCACGTTCTAATAAGCCCGTAAAGCGAATATAGGGGCTTGCTCCACTGACACCAGCTGTATTTTTAATCGCGTCATAAGCATGATCCCAATCTTGGTAGGGGGTTTTCACTGCATCAATTTGCCCATGAGCAACAACGGAAAGCACGCGGTCTTTAAGTTCGCGTTCAAAACCATTCATTGCACTTAAGCCAATAATCAAAACAGCGACACCAAGGACAATCCCTAATGTTGAAACAATAGAAACTAAAGAAACCATACCTGTACGGCGGCGGCCACGACTAAAACGCAATGCTGTCAATAAGGCCAATGGCAATTTTGACATTATAACGCCCCCAGCGTGACTTCTTGCTGAAGATGACCATCGCGCATCTCTAATTGGCGAGATAAACGATTAGCCAATTTCATATCATGAGTAACGACCAAAAATGCTGTACCTTGCTGGCGATTCAACTCACCTAATAATTCAAAAATTGCATCTGCATTCCGCAAATCTAAATTTCCGGTAGGTTCATCAGCGAGCACTAATGCGGGTTCATTTACCAATGCACGGGCAATTGCAACACGTTGGCGCTCCCCCCCCGATAGCTCAGATGGACGGTGAGAAGCACGATGAGCAAGCCCTACCGCATCCAACAACTTTGTTGCACGATCAAAAGCTTCTGTTTTATTCATGCTACCAATCAGTAATGGCATCGCGACATTTTCTAATGCTGTAAAATCGGGTAATAAATGATGGAATTGATAAATAAAACCAAGATCTTTATTACGAATATCTGCACGCGCATCTGATGAAAGTCGATTGATGTGCTGGCCACGAAAAATAACCTCACCCTCTGTAGGTGTATCAAGTCCGCCAAGTAGATGTAATAATGTACTTTTCCCCGAACCAGAACTGCCAACAATTGCCATCATTTCACTTTCATTCATGGAAAAACAGACATCTTTTAACACTTCTGCTGATAATGTTCCTTCATGATATTTTTTGCTCAAATGTTCACAAACAAGAAGTGGTTGTTTATTCATATCGTAAAGCCTCAGCAGGTTGTACTGCCGCTGCACGCCAAGAAGGGTAAAGCGTCGCAAGCAGAGAAATAAGCATAGCAGAAATTGCAATAACAAAAATGCCTGAAAAATCAAGAATGATCGGTAAGTGAACACCTTTAGGTAGCATGCCAAAAAGCGGCATTAACGTATTTAATTGACTGGAGATTAAAACACCTAAGATTGTGCCAATTAACGTGCCAATAATACCCGCCCCCGCACCTTGGATCATAAATATGGCTAAAATACGCGCACGTTTAAGTCCTAATGTTTTTAAAATAGCCACTTCAGATTGCTTTTCCATCACTAATAATGAGAGCGAAGTAATAATATTAAAGGCTGCAACTGCAATGATTAAACTCAGCAGCAACCCCATCATGTTTTTTTCCATTTTAACGGCTTGGAAAAACTCCCCTTTCCGCTCACGCCAATCTGTCCAAATTAATCCATCAGGTAATTTTTGCAGACTTAATTGGTCAACTTTTAATGGTTCATTAAGAAATAGCCGCCAGCCCGTAACATGGCCTTGTGGATAACGCATCATGCGAGCTGCATCATCTTTAGCAACAATCAATTCACTCGCATCTGCCTCACCATTTGTTTGGAAAATTCCGGCTACCGTAAATAAACGCTGGCTAGGTATTCGTCCCATTGGGGTAAGTTGGCTCACACCAGGAATAATTAAACGAACTTCATCGCCTCGCTTAAGCCCAAGGTTTCTAGCTAATTTTTCACCCAAAAAGACATGGTAATTCCCCGCTGTGAGATCATCACGTGTTCCCTCAACTAAATTATCCAGAAGGGGTGAGCGTTCATCTGAGTTAATGCCAAGCATCATCCCCACCCCAACATTAGAGCGACTTTGCAGGACAACATCTGATTGCACAATTGGCACAGCTTCCTTGACACCTTCTAAGTTTTGTAAACTTGAAATAGGATAAGCTTGTGGATCAATATGGCCAGAAGATGATGTCAAAACAGCCTGAGGCATGTAAGTGAGTATGCTATCTTGTAATGAACGTTCAAAACCATTCATTACTGATGTGACCGTGATTAAAGCAGCGACGCCTAATGTAATACCAATAGCAGATAAGCTGGATACAAAACGACCAAATTTGTCGGCTGCTCGTCCACGCATATAACGTAGACCTATAAATAATGAGACAGATTGATGCATGAAATCAGTAACGCCCCTGTTGCCAAAGCAAAGTGTTCAGCGATAATAAAGGGTACGAATGATGAATGGAACCATTCAACGCCTGTTTTACGCTTTTTTTCTTAATTAGCTTGATTAGCTTGCTCTATTTGCCGAACATTCAGACAAATAGACCTAAAAATACTTGGAGTGACCTGTCAGCATAGCGCAAAGATAGCTAGAAAAATATTGCTGTTCATGTTACCACGTGAATAAATATAGCCAACAACGACTCAACTCGAAGAATGACAGGCTATTCAACCTTAATGTAGTGAGAAACTAAATATTTTTATGTCTTCAAAATTTCGTTACGAACTCCCAACACGCAAAGGTGATGTCCGCCATCTAGGATGTTTGATAGGCGCCGCCGCAGCACTAGAATGTGGAGAGATGATAGAACGTCATCAAGGGCCTGTTGTTGTGATCACTCACGATATGCAAAATGCATTACGCTTACGAGATGAAATTCGACAATTTACTCAATTACCAATAGAAACGCTCTCAGATTGGGAAACATTACCTTACGACAGCTTTTCACCTCATCAAGAAATTATTTCTCATCGTTTGTCCACGCTCTATCGCTTACCTACAATGCAAAAAGGGGTTTTAATTCTCCCTGTTAATACATTGATGCAAAAAGTCTGCCCTATTGATTTTTTAACCAGTCATGCTTTGGTGATGGCGAAAGGTGATAAATTATCAAGAGATGCCTTGCGTGATGAGTTAGATAAAGCGGGTTATCGCCATGTTGAGCAAGTATTGGAGCATGGTGAATATGCAACGCGAGGCGCATTATTAGATCTTTTTCCAATGGGCAGCGCTTTGCCTTATCGTATTGATTTTTTTGATGACGAAATTGATAGCTTACGCACTTTTGATGTTGATACACAGCGTACGCTTGAAGAAGTCAGTAGCATCAATTTATTACCCGCTCATGAGTTCCCAACGGATAAAGATGCGATAGAACGCTTTCGTAGCCAATGGCGTGAACGCTTTGAAGTTCGCCGAGATCCAGAACATATTTATCAACAAGTTAGCAAGCATACTCTGCCAACAGGGATTGAATATTGGCAACCACTCTTTTTCAGTCAACCTTTGCCTTCATTATTTGATTATTTGCCTAAAAATACACTATTCATTTCTCAACAATATCAAAAAGCAGCAGAACGCTTCCAAGCAGATACTCAACAGCGCTATGAAAGCCGTGGTGTTGACCCAATGCGCCCACTTCTGCCGCCATCTGACTTATGGCTAACTGTAGAACAACTTAATCAATCTTTAAAACAGTGGCCTCGCGTTGAGCTTTCGACAGAAAAACTTCCTGAAAAAGCGGCAAATACGAATTTAGATTACTTACCACTGCCAGATATTAGTACTCAAGCACAACATAAACAGCCACTTGAAAAACTGCGTCAATTTACTGAACAATTTGATGGAGAAATTACCTTTTCTGTAGAAAGTGAAGGTCGACGAGAAACTGTTTGCGAATTATTGGCTCGCCTAAAAATTCGTCCTGAAATAATTCCATATTATTCCAGTCCAATCACTGAACGTTTTTCAATTATTATTGGTGCTGCTGAACATGGTTTTATTCAATCTGATAAACATCGTGCATTAATATGTGAAAGTGATTTGCTTGGTGAACGTGTTGTTCGCAGGCGCACCGACCATCGCCGTGCAATCAATACTGACACACTCATCCGTAACTTAGCAGAATTGCGCCCAGGTCAACCTGTTGTACACATTGAACATGGAGTTGGCCGTTATCAAGGTTTAACCACGCTTGAAGCGGGTGGGATCACGGCGGAATATTTGATCCTCACTTATGCAGGCAATGATAAACTCTATGTTCCCGTTTCATCCTTACATTTAATCAGCCGTTATTCTGGCGGTGCAGATGAGAATGCCCCTCTTCATCGTTTAGGAAGTGATAGTTGGAGTCGTGCTCGCCAAAAAGCGGCAGAAAAAGTACGTGATGTTGCGGCTGAACTTTTAGATATTTATGCTCAACGCGCCGTTAAACCTGGGTTTGCTTTCAAACATGACAAAGAGCAATATCAAGAGTTTTGCCATGGTTTTCCTTTTGAAACAACACCTGATCAAGAAATAGCAATTAATGCAGTACTTAGTGACATGTGCCAACCTATCGCAATGGACAGATTAGTTTGTGGTGATGTTGGGTTTGGTAAAACGGAAGTCGCCATGCGCGCGGCTTTCTTAGCTATTAACAACCATAAGCAAGTTGCTGTTCTGGTTCCTACCACACTTTTAGCACAACAACATTTTGATAATTTCCGTGACCGATTTGCTAATTGGCCTGTCAGAATTGAGATGTTATCGCGATTCAAAACAGCTAAAGAGCAGCAACAAATTATTGAAGAAACCGCCGAAGGAAAAGTTGATATTCTGATTGGCACCCATAAATTATTACAAAGCGATATTGTTTGGCATGATTTAGGGTTACTGGTCGTCGATGAAGAGCATCGCTTTGGTGTGCGCCATAAAGAGCGCATTAAGGCAATGCGTGCCAATGTAGATATCCTGACTTTAACCGCCACACCAATTCCACGAACACTGAATATGGCAATGAGTGGTATGCGTGATCTCTCAATTATTGCAACGCCACCCGCTCGTCGTTTAGCTGTAAAAACATTTGTCCGTCAATATGATGATTTAGTGGTACGTGAGGCTATTTTGCGTGAAACCTTACGCGGCGGCCAAGTCTATTATTTATACAATGATGTCGAGAATATTGAAAAAGCCAAAAAACGCCTTGAAGAATTAGTCCCCGAAGCACGTTTTGTGGTCGGGCATGGGCAAATGCGTGAACGCGAACTTGAACGCGTAATGACAGACTTCCACCATCAACGATTCAATGTATTAATTTGTACAACCATCATTGAAACAGGTATTGATATTCCTACCGCAAATACAATCATCATTGAACGCGCTGATCATTTTGGGCTTGCACAATTACATCAATTGCGCGGTCGTGTTGGTCGTTCTCACCATCAAGCTTATGCCTATTTGTTGACCCCGCATCCAAAAGCGATGACAACTGATGCTCATAAGCGATTAGAAGCGATATCTTCACTCGAAGACCTTGGGGCTGGTTTTGCTTTGGCGACCCATGACCTTGAAATTCGCGGTGCTGGGGAGCTTCTCGGAGAAGATCAGAGTGGGCAGATGACAACTGTGGGATTCACACTCTACATGGAGCTGCTAGAAAGCGCGGTTGATGCATTGAAAGAAGGCAGAGAACCTTCCTTAGAAGATCTTATTAATCAACAAACCGAAGTAGAACTGCGTATGCCAGTGCTGCTACCTGATGATTATATTCATGATGTTAATATCCGTTTATCATTCTATAAGAGAATTGCTAGCGCACAAGATAACGATGAGCTAAATGAATTACGAACAGAGCTTATCGACCGATTTGGTACATTACCCGATGCAGGTAAGTTTTTACTTGCAAGTGCGGCAATTAGGTTACAAGCCGAAAAATTGGGTATTAAGCGTATTGAAGCACATGAACAAGGCGGTTTCATTGAATTTGGTGAACACAACAAAGTCTCTCCTCATTTTTTAATTAGTTTGTTGCAAAATCAACCAAAAACATTCCGTCTTGATGGCCCTGTAAAATTAAAATTTATCACTGATTTAAGTGAAAGAGTAACGCGTATAGATTTTATAAAACAGCTGTTAAGTGATTTTGCTGATAATCTCACTAATGATGATTAAATAATATACCGCATTCTTTTGTATAATTTTATTCAAGAATGCTAATAATATATTTAAGAGAAAAATAATCCCAATCACTGATAAATAAAGTGATTGGGATAAAGGTAATTGGAACATTAATACAATTAACTTAATAATTAAAATATTTAATTCATGAAATGTTCATTTAATACATATAAATAATTAGACATATTAATAATTTGTTATTAATAAAAATAATTATCTCTAAAGTTTTTATTGTAGAATTTTATGTGAAATATAAAGTTTTTTATAATTATAGAATAGTTTGATTTCAATACTTATTATATTCCTATTTATAATTTCATATATTTAAATATAAATTATATTAATTATTCGTAGTAGCCATAAGTGTTTTTTGTTGTGTGAATACTGAGTGCATTTCTCGGCATATTGAGTTGAAAATCATTATCTTCAAGACAATAAAATGGAATTAATGCATCTGAATCATTACGTGCTTTTTCACAAATTTGATTACTCGATTTGGTTAAATCTAAACGGCCATTTTTATCAAGGGGAATAAATAGTCCAGGATTATATGCCATTCTTACTTTGCCAATGGTGTTACCAATGCGGTACACCACATCATAACCTACAATAACCTGCTCTGCCTTTTGGGTTATAACACACTTTCTATACTCGCGATCTAACAAAGTGGGGATTGACCTTTTTTGTAGCGTTTGTATCACAAATACCATTTTGCATTCATTTTGTGCTGGGTGATAACGAGACAAATACTCTTGATTGAATCCATTTAATACATCAATAGCTGAACAAGTTTCATACTCAATAAGACGATGTGATCTTATTGGTTCCATTGAAATAACGGTTGCTTGTTTACTTTCATCAGGGTGAATTAACATAATAGCGGTAATAATCACAAGGAAAATAGCCATCGCGGCTAATAATAATTTATATGTTAGCTTCATTGACTTCCTTTGATTAAAGGTGATGAGAGAGATAAACTCATTGTATCGATTCTATTTAATATTACGATGATTACTCTCGATTCAACAGTAAGTTTTAGAGTTTTCTTAATCAAAAACAACTGTATGAAAAATCATCTTGGCTTGTTTGGTGACTATATCAAGGCTATCAGATATATTTTTATCTTATAAGTTGATTGCTATCAATATTTCTTACACGTTTAGTGTCTATTTAACATTTAAATGATTATACTATCTTTAGCTTTTATTATTAGCTTATCATTCATATAACATTTTTTTTCTCTCATTTTATTAGACTCAATCCTTCTATATTTTATTCAATAATAAATATTAAGATCTACATTATGTTGAAAATTACAGCGCTACTTGAAAATAAAGCCAGAATAAATGGTTTAATCCATTACTCTGGATTGTCTCTATTACTTGAAGATAATCACTCGAAAATTTTATTTGATACAGGTAAAGATATTGCTTTTCTTGCCAATGCACAGAAATTACACATTGATTTAACAACAGTAGATCTTATTGTAATTTCACACGGCCATTACGACCATTTTGGTGGACTTACCCAAATACCAAAACCATTTTTTTCTTCTCCACCTACTGTTATTGCCCATCCACATCTATTTTCTTATCGTTATTCAGCTCTATTTTTAGGTTCCAAGGCCATTAAACTCAAACAGCTGAACCCAAATTTTGAGCAATTAGAGCTTCATAAACAATTTAATTTTCATTTTACAGCAGAGCCATACCCTATTAGTCGCTCCTTTATCTATTCAGGTGAAATAACCGAAAGAAAGGTGAATAAACGTTATGGCGTCATTGATGACGGTAATAATCAAACAGATGATTACGTTTTAGATGACAGTTTTCTGGTCTGGAAAGGTAAAAATGGTTTAGTCATTATTACGGGATGTAGCCACTCAGGCATAGAATCAATCATTGCTCATGCGCGCAAAATTACTGGGCAGTATCATATACAAGCGATTGTTGGCGGATTGCATCTTCGAGCAGCTTCATTATCTGCGCTAAAAAGCGCTAAAAATGCCATTGAACCTAAAACGCGCGTTTATGGTTGCCATTGTACAGGTGTACTTGGTCGCAGTTATCTCAATGCTAATGATTTCAATGCAGGTGAAGTTTTATCTTTTGAATAGAAAATCAATCAGTTATATAAATATGATAACAAAAACCCTCACTCTAATCTATTCAAGTGAGGATTTTCATCTTACCAGATGTACTGAAAATTAATGTAATTTCAGTTTTGGTCGAATAATCCGGTTGATGCTGCCAACTAACATCATCAAACCCGTTTTAATATAACCATGTAATGCAATTTGGTGCATACGATACAGAGAAATATAGACAAAACGCGCAATACGGCCTTCAACCATCATATCACCACGCATTAGATTTCCCATCAAACTACCAACTGTACTAAAACGTGATAATGAAACTAATGAACCATGATCTTTATACACATAATTTTTCAAAGGCTTATCTTTCATCATTGCTAAAATATTATCATAACAACAACTTGCCATCTGATGTGCAGATTGAGCTCTTGGTGGTACAAACCCGCCTTCAGGCTTTTCACAAGATGCACAGTCGCCAATAGCGAAAATAGTATCGTCTCGAGTTGTTTGTAATGTTGGTTTCACAACTAACTGATTAATTCTATTTGTTTCTAATCCAGCAATATCTTTCATGAAGTCAGGTGCTTTAATCCCTGCGGCCCAGACCATCAGATCCGCGCGAATTTTTTCACCCTCTTTGGTATTCAAGCCTTGATCATCCGCACTTGTCACCATAGTTTTGGTTAAGACTTTAACACCTAATTTATTCAATTCTTGATGAGCAGCACTCGAAATTCTGACAGGCAATGCAGGTAAAATACGCTCTCCTGCTTCAACAAGCGTGACATTAAGTGCATCGTTATCTAACCCTTTAAATCCATAGCTTGTCAGTTGTTCTACAGCATTATACAGCTCAGCAGATAACTCAACACCTGTTGCACCCGCGCCAACAATGGCGATATTCACTTTCTCTTCTGCATTATCGCGGACAGAATAACGTAAGAATAAGTTGAGCATTTCATCATGGAAACGATGCGCTTGTTGAGGATTATCTAAGAAAATGCAGTGTTCTTTAACGCCCGGTGTTCCAAAATCATTTGATGTACTTCCCAATGCCATCACTAAGATGTCATAGTCAATTTCACGTTCAGGAACCAACAACTCTGCATTTTGGTCACGCAGCTCGCCTAAAACAATTTTTTTATTTTCGCGGTCAATCTGAGTCAACGTTCCCATTTGGAAGTTAAATGCATTATGACGCGCATGAGCAAGATAACTTAATGCATCAACACCATCGTCTAACGATCCTGTTGCAACTTCATGCAGCAATGGCTTCCAAAGATGGCTAGCATTACGGTCGACTAATGTGATTTCAGCACGTTTCTTGCGCCCGAGCTTACGTCCTAATCGTGTAGCTAGCTCTAATCCACCAGCACCGCCACCTACGATAACAATTTTGGGTTGTGAAAAGGCCATGAATCCCTCTTGCAAAATATATTAATGTTATATAAATATTTTTTAAGATAAAAAACTTAAATAACATTAATAGCCATCAATTCCCCTAAAAGGATGCTGAGAATATCATGCTTGGTCATTTGGTCATACCAAATATTGCTACAATATAAATCGACTGATTACTATGACAGCGATCATATATTGGGCTAATTCTCCTCTAATGAGAAACGTGTCAGCACATGTTAAATTGATATTAATCAATTATTAGATAAATTTCCAATTCATTTGATAATGAGAATTATTACAACCAAAATATGTTCGATATGTCGATTGTTTATCCAAAAATTTAATAAAAGAAAGCAGGATAAATAATTAAAGGTAAGTGTATTAGCGACTTCAAGAATGGATTAATTTATGCGTAATTTAGTATGGGATGTAAACTTGCCCTATCACCCTTTAAGAGAGCACAAGCATACATCCCCATTATTAGAAAGAGAAAGTCATTACACTCTTTCTAACCATTTTTGGTGCAGTTCAATGAGATCACGGTGGCTTTCCTGCCAGCGTTTTACGGCTTGTAACTCATTTAAACTATATTGACGGCCACTGTGATATAAGGTTGAAACAACCGCAGCTTGCTGCCTTGGTAAATAATCTAAAACACTCACTGCACCTTCACGATTATTGCAGATCAATAACATATCACAACCTGCATTCAAAGATGCTTCCGCGCGTTCTGGGTAACTTCCCATAATTGCAGCACCTTCCATTGATAAATCATCAGAGAAAATAACGCCATTAAATCCAAGCTGTTCTCTTAAAATTGATTTTAGCCAATAAGGTGAGCCACTAGCAGGACGATCATCAGCTTGCGTATAAATGACATGTGCAGGCATCACAGCATCTAATAATTCGCGCTGAATGAAATCTCTAAAAATAGCCATATCTTGTTTGCGAATGGTATCAAGAGGACGATCATCATGTGGTGTTTCTTTATGTGAATCAGCTTTTACTGCACCATGGCCAGGGAAATGTTTACCTGTTGTTTTCATTCCGGCACTGCGCATTCCTTTGATAAAACGTTCTGCCATTATCATAGCAATCTCAGGATCTTCATGGAATGAACGTTCACCAATCGCAATACTCTGATGACCAAGATCAAGCACGGGAGCAAAACTGATATCAATATCCATGGCAATCATTTCAGCTGCCATTAACCACCCTGCTTCTTCCGCTAACTTTGCACCTTCATATTGTTCATTCAATGCAGCAAATGCTTGTGCGGAAGGTAAAGAAGTAAAACCATCACGAAAACGTTGAACACGCCCGCCTTCTTGGTCAACCGCTATCAATAAACGATGACGAGAAGCATCTCGAATTTGACGAACTAATTCTCTTAACTGTGCAGCATCATGAAAATTGCGAGTGAATAAAATTAATCCGCCCACTAATGGATGCGCCAATATTTCACGCTCTTCATTATCCAGTTCATATCCCTGGACATCTAGCATTATAGGACCCATATATGCCTCACTTATTCAACGAACTCATGCTCAATGTTATGCTTCACACTCTTTGCGCTATGCAATACCAAAATGATGCAATTTAATTCGCTATATTGGTAAACAAAAATATTGCCTTAATGGCTTAGAGTGTAACAAAAAAACGTCTTTCTTGCTTTGATTCCATTGCACTTCATACCACATTAACATCATGTATTTCACCCAAGGCTCCCATAAATTACAGTGATGAGCTAATTTTTGGCGATTTGAATATGCATTATGTTTGTCGCAATAATCCGATAAGAAAAACTGGCGTTGCATTTTATTTAACTGATTAGCTTGAAAATAGGTTTCCAATGAAAGCGCAATATCTGTATTCGCCGCATATTCCCAATCTAATAAAATTAATTGTGATTTTTCATCAATTAAAATATTTCCCCGATGTATATCCATGTGAGCTGGGGCTAATTTCAGAATATTAGGCATTTTTGCCGCGAGAAAAAAACCATGCAATTTATGCCATTGAGGAGAATAGCGTTTTTTATCAATTAAGCGCCCGTAATGAATAATTTCATTTCTAAGTGGAAGGGAATAACTTAACAACGGTTGAGTATGTAACTTAGCAACAACGTCTGCTAATGAAGATTGAAATTGGGAAGTGTAAAATCTTTCTTCGCTAGGATGTTCACCTTTACACCAAGACAATAGCAACCAATGCGCATTTCTAGCTAAAGCTTTTGGCGCATGACCAAAATGTCTTAATTGTTGTAATACACGCATTTCTTTGCGCCTATCAACAAATAATGAGGTCTGAGCTTTACTAGAAATACGCGCAATCACATGCAAAAAAGATGATTTCAGGTGATAAGTTCCACCAGAAAGTCCATTTAAAGGTGTGATTTCCCATTGGTGGGGAGAAACTTCAGAAAAAGTACGCCCCAATAATGATAATAAAGAAGCGCACTTATCTTGTGTTAGATAAAATAATGATTGGTAATCAATAAGCTGGGCAGATTTATTGTAATTACTGCTCAATATCATTTTTCCCTGACCAGAGAATTTCACCACTTTGTACTGACATGAGTTGCATTTCAATATCACGTTGTTCATTGCTGCCGGAAATCACGCTATATAATACATAGTCAGCTTGCACATAACGACCTAAGCCAATTGCTTTACTTCGTGTCACCAAACTATCATCTTGCGATAAACCTAATGTACGACGTGCTGCACTAACAACATCTTGCGGAACAACATTAAAGTAATGGCTGTTATCAACTGCATTTATAATTGCTGAGGTTGCATTCTGGATTGAAAATGCGCCATTGGTATTATTCTTAGCTGAATCAACTAAGAGCACCTTACCATTTTCTACACCATTGGTA
The DNA here is from genome assembly GCF_000314895.2 of Providencia sneebia DSM 19967. Taxonomy (GTDB): domain Bacteria; phylum Pseudomonadota; class Gammaproteobacteria; order Enterobacterales; family Enterobacteriaceae; genus Providencia; species Providencia sneebia. Next base: position 2,535,011 of record NZ_CM001773.1, read on the forward strand.
CTAACCATTTGATTCACCAAAGGTGTCATAGCTGATGCCCAATTGATGGTTTTTTGTTTCGGTGGTGTTGGAACAACATCTATTGGTGGCGGTGTTGTTGGCTGCTCCGGCTCGGATGGTTCTACAGGAATAATAGGCGGTGGAGTTTTAGGCTCTTCATGATAAAAAGAGGGACAGCCTGCTAATAACATTGTCGCTGCCGCAACAAATAAAATCCGCTTCATTATTTTCTCCAACCTTATGCAGTAAAAAGAGGTCAATCAAACATAACCAACAATACTAAACTGTTGCCGCTCAATTACGTTATTGAGCTTTCCGGTATTATTGTGGATTGACCACCAATTATTACGTTTAAATCAGCATTATCAACGTGATGACAAGTTGCTTTGCAATAATTTTTAACGCGTGCGCTCAGCATAAAAATGATGCCACTGAGCACTTATGTAGTTTAGGCGTTATTTTGCTAACAATGGACCTAAAGGACGTCCACCCACAAGATGCATATGGATATGGAATACTTCTTGGCCAGAATCTTCATTGCAATTCATAATCAACCGATAGCCACTTTGCGCAATACCTTCCTGCTCAGCAATTTTTGCAGCAACAGTAAACAGACGCCCTAAGATTTTTTCATCATCTTCGGTAATATCATTCACCGTTGGGATCAGTTTATTAGGAATAATTAATATGTGGGAAGGCGCTTGTGGTGAAATATCACGAAATGCAGTGACTAGCTCATCCTGATACACAATATCAGAAGGAATTTCACGTCGGATGATTTTACTAAAAATTGTTTCTTCTGCCATTTCAAATTCCTTTCATAAAAAGAATAATAAGTTTTATGGTTGTTCTTTTCAGTTAATAAACTAATTCAATCAATAATATTTTCACAACGAACAATAACACAACAGTAATTATTCAAAATAACTATGCTTGATTTTCACCTACATTTAAATGAAATAGGCGATTAAAGTTCTCGGTTGTAATATGAGCCATTTCTTCTGGACTAATACCTTTTAGTACAGCCATATATTCTGCGACATCACGCACATACGCTGGTTGATTTTCCTTTCCGCGATGTGGAACAGGGGCTAAATAAGGTGAGTCTGTTTCAACTAAAATGCGATCAAGTGGAACCACTCTTGCAGCTTCGCGGATTTGTTCAGCATTGCGGAAAGTCACAATCCCTGAAAATGAGATATACATTCCCATATCAAGCAATTTAATGGCCGTTTCTTTATCTTCAGTAAAACAATGCAAAACGCCGCCACAATCGGCAACCTGTTCTTCTCGTAAAATATTTAATGTATCTTCTCTTGCATCTCGAGTGTGCACAATGACAGGTTTATTGACTGCTCGACCAACACGAATATGTTGACGAAATGATTCACGCTGAAGTTCCGCATTCTCTTTTTGATAATAATAATCTAAGCCTGTTTCACCTAAAGCAACCACTTCTGCACCTTTCGCTAATTCAGCTAAACGCAAGAAATCATGCCCTTCATCTAAATTTAATGGGTGCATGCCGCAAGAAAAAGCAATATTAGAGCGCTCCCCAATTAACTTCTTCATGCTTTCAAAACCATTTAATGTGGTTGCTACAGCCAGCATAAAGTTAACGTCACGCGCTGATGCCTTTGCAATAACATCATCAACACTGGTATGTAATTTTTCATAATCTAGGCAATCAAGGTGGCAATGCGAATCAACTACAAACATAATTTACTCTTTTTATCGTGTTAGGGTGGCTAATAAAGCCTCCCATTGTAATAACTGATTAGTCAACAGTAACTCTTGATTAAGTGCAGGTACTGTTATTAATTGCTGACGACAATTTTGCCATCCTTCATAGACATCATATAATTGGCTACTTGTCATTTTATCGGCCAGCATGCCCACAAGTGGTAATTGGTCTTGATTTAAACAAAATTGCGATGCATTTTGTTGTAATTTCATGCTATCCGTTAATAATCCCAATAACCAATCAATAACAGTTGTCACCCTTACATTATTCATAACGCTCAGTAATGACAGCATGTCATGATGCTCCAGCGCTGAAGCAAGGTTTTGGCAAAAACCATTTCTTTGCTGCCAAAACTCGGGCTCCAATAACGACATTGCAGCAATCGGCGCGCCTTGACATAATTTCAAGGCTGTAATGGCATCATTATCATTTATGTTAGCTTGCTGTTGCCGTAACCAATATAACGCAACATCTTGTTTTGGTGGTGATAAATACATATAAAAACATCGGCTACGCAAAGTTGCTAATAAATTTTCGCGCTTTTCACACCCCAACAAAAAATAGGTCTCTTTTGTTGGTTCTTCCAATGTTTTTAACAATGCATTTGCCGCTGCGTCTGTTAACATTTCAGTGAGCGGAATGTAAGTCACCTTCGCACCATCTTGCTGTGCATGGCTATTTAATTTTTCCGTCAATTTGCGTACAGCATCGACACTAATGGCCGTTTTACCTTTTTCAGGCTCTAAAATATGATAATCAGGGTGTGTTCCTGCTAACATTAATTGGCAGCTATGGCATTCACCACAACTTTTAATACCCTGTTTATTTTGACAAATCAACCAGCGGCTTATGCCATAACATAATGCTTCTGCGCCATTGCCCGGTAATGAGTGCAATAATAGTGCATGGTGTCCACGATTTTGTTGATAGGACATAACCAACTGGCGATATGTTTCATTCAGCCAAGGAAACCATTTCATCCTTTCACCTTTATCGCGTTAGCCATTGCTGAAGTGTTTGACGAATATCTTGTTGTACTTGCTCTAAATTTTGGCTTGCATCAATTGTCAAAATCGTTTCATCTTCGGCGGCTAACTCAAGATAACGAGCACGAGTACGCTCAAAAAAAGCAAGGGACTCTTTTTCAATTCTGTCTAATTCACCGCGAGCGCGAGCGCGTTGTAAGCCCAACTCTGGTGGCAAATCAAGATAAAGCGTTAATGCTGGCTTAAATTCACCCAACACTAAATCACGTAAAGATTGCATCAATTGTTTATCAATTCCGCGCCCACCACCTTGATAAGCCTGAGATGATAAGTCGTGTCTATCACCCACCACCCATTTCCCCGCAGCCAAAGCAGGTTTGATCACATTTTCAACTAATTGAACGCGAGCCGCATACAACATCAAGACTTCTGCTTTATCTGTCACCTTTTCACCGGTGATCCCCTGCTTTATCAGCTCGCGTAATTTCTCCGCAAGCGGCGTTCCACCGGGTTCTCTTGTAAAAGTAATCTCTTGTATGCCAGATTGATTCAAGGTTTCAACCACTGTTTTAATCGCTGTAGTTTTCCCTGCACCTTCTAATCCTTCAATAACGATATATGCGTTTTTCATTTAATTTATCAATTTTGTTTTTCAATTTGCCGATAGACTTTTACAGCACGATTGTGAGCATCAAGGTTGCGGCTAAATGTATGCCCACCCGTTCCATCTGCAACAAAGTATAAATAATCCGTTTTTGCAGGATGCGCAGCGGCTTTTAGTGACGCCAAGCTTGGCATGGCAATCGGTGTTGGCGGTAGCCCATCAATGCGATAAGTATTGTACGGCGTATAGTTTTCTAAATCACTGCGATAAATTTTACCACGATATTTTTCACCTAACCCGTATATCACCGTCGGGTCAGTTTGTAATCGCATATTCTTATTCAAGCGATTGACAAAAACAGAAGCAACCTGATCTCTTTCACTATCAATGCCCGTCTCCTTTTCAATAATAGATGCCATGATCAACATTTCATAAGGATTTTTATAAGGGAGATTTTTGCTCCGGCTTTGCCAGATATCATCAACATTTTTTTTCATTTGCTGATGGGCGCGCTTCAAAATATCAATATCACGAGTACCTGCGGTATACATATAGGTGTCAGGATACAACCAACCTTCAAGACTGCCTTCCCCTTCAAAACCAATTGCCGAATAGAGCTCTTTTGGTGTTTTATCTTGCACCTCATGCTTTAAATAAGGCGCATCGAGTAAAATCGTCGTCCAGTCAGATAAGCGATTACCTTCAATAAACCGAATGGAAAATTGTGCCTCTTTGCCACTCGCAATTAAGGCAAGCAGCTGCTCAATATTCATATTAGGTTGCAAACGATAGGTTCCCGCTTTCATTTTCGCGAGTTCGGGGCGAATTTTTAATAGCCACTGAAACTCATTACTTTGATTGATTATTTTTTCATCAACCAATAAGCTTTCAAGCGCAACGCGCCCCGTCCCTGAAGGAACAGTAAAAATGGTTTCTTGAGTCAAGTTCAGTGGTACTTTGGCATAATTCAAAACTTGCTGATACATAACATAAGCAGTAACCGCAACCACGGCTAAAACGACCACGACAGCAATGGATATTTTTTTGACTAATTTCATTCATCAACCATTCAAATAATTAAATTTGGCAATGTAAAAAGAGATATTCAAATAATTCTCGGGATTGATAATGCCAAGAAGGCTTATTTTCGTCTACTCGGATATTCACGACAGGCAAAATAGGCATCAAACTATTACAAATGATCACCTCATCACTGCAAGATAATACATCAGGAAAACGCTCAACCACTTCCAATGAATATTGGCTTGCCATTAAACATTCAATTATTCTTTGTCTCATCAAGCCATTTACCCCTGAATGCGCTAAATTTGGAGTAAATACGCAATCACCTTTACGCCAAAAAATATTTGCAGTACAACATTCAACAAGAAGGCCGTCTGTATCAGTGACTAATGCTTCATCAGCTTGGGCTTCATCTATCTCTTGACGAATTAATACTTGTTCGAGTCGATTAAGGTGTTTCATACCGGCAAGATAAGCATTTTTACTCGTTGGGATCGTGCTCAAAATGAGTTTTGTACCAGTGCGTTGCAGTTCTTGATAATGTTTAGGGAAAGGCGCTATTGAGATCACAACAGTTGGACAAGTAAACCCGACTGAACTATAACCACGACCACCAGCACCGCGACTCAGAATAATTTTCATCACAAATTCATCAGCGCTTTGCTGCTGACAAATCGCAGAAATTTGTTTTTCGAGTTCTGGCCAATCTGGCTGAGGTAATTTTAGGCGCGCGCTATCATGCATAAGCCGAGCAATATGCATATCAAGCATTTTTGGTTGGTGATTGAATACATGAATAGTTGTAAAGCATCCATCACCGAATTGTACTGCCCGATCGGAAGCGTCAATATATTGACTTTCAATTCCATTTACCCAGTATGACATTGGATACTCTTAAATATATAACTGATAAATCAGTAAGTAACAAAATATTATTATCATAAACTAAAGTTACTCACATCGCAAAAATCAGCCAAAAATAAAGCCCCTGCATTGTACAAATACAGAGGCCTTAAAAATAAGCAACTTTTTCGCTATTCTTGATTATAACGGCGGAAAATTAATGAACCGTTAGTACCACCAAAGCCAAATGAATTACACAAAGCGTACTCCATGTTTTCCACTTTTCTTGCTTCGCCTGGTACAAAATCTAGATTACAACCTTCATCTGGATTATCCAGATTAATCGTTGGTGGGACAATTTGATCCTGCAAGGATAAAACAGTAAAAATAGACTCTATTGCACCAGCAGCACCTAACAAATGCCCAGTCATTGATTTGGTTGAGCTCACTAATACATCAGTGTCGTCACCAAAAAGAGAAACAACTGCGCGAGCTTCTGCTAAGTCACCTGCATGTGTTGAGGTACCATGAGCATTTATATAACCAATATCCTGTGCAGTAAGTCCTGCATCATTTAAGGCATTCGCCATTGCGAGCGCAGCACCTTCACCGTTTTCTGGTGGTGATGTCATGTGATATGCATCACTACTCATGCCGAAACCAACGATTTCTGCATAAATTTTTGCGCCACGAGCTTTCGCATGCTCATACTCTTCAATAATGAGAATCCCTGCTCCATCACCTAAAACAAAACCATCTCGGTCTTTATCCCATGGACGGCTAGCCGCTTGCGGGTCATCATTCCGAGTAGATAATGCTCTAGCAGCACCAAAACCCGCAACACCTAATGGCGTTGTTGCTTTTTCTGCACCACCAGCCAGCATGACATCTGCATCACCATAAGCGATCATACGCGCTGCATGACCAATATTGTGCACACCAGATGTACAAGCAGTTGCAATGGAAATACTTGGGCCACGGAAACCATACATGATGCTCAGATGACCGGCGACCATATTAATGATCGTAGAAGGCACAAAGAATGGACTGACTTTGCGAGGGCCGCCACTTTGTAGTGCTTCACAGTTATCTTGAATTAACCCTAGACCACCAATACCAGAACCAATCGCTGCACCAATACGAGTAGCATTGGCTTCTGTTACTTCCAATCCAGAATCTTTAATGGCTTGTACGCCAGCTGCAATTCCATACTGGATAAATGAGTCCATCTTCCGAGCTTCTTTGCGGGAGATGCCATAATCTTCGTAGTTGAAATTCTTCACTACACCCGCAAATTTAGTTGCGTGATTAGTAGTGTCAAAATTTTCGATGAGGCTGATACCACTCTGTCCGTCACAAACAGCTTTCCATGATGATTCAACTGTGTTGCCGACAGGAGATAACATGCCCAGTCCGGTTACGACTACACGACGCTTAGACACGTAAATCCTCCAAGGAGGGAAAAGTTACCAAAAAGACATAGGCGGTCGAGTGACCGCCTAGATATGTTTTAAAACAATTACTTCGTTGCTTCCAAGACGTAATCAACTGCAGCCTGCACCGTTGTGATCTTTTCAGCTTCTTCGTCAGGGATTTCGATATCGAACTCTTCTTCCAGAGCCATAACCAACTCAACTGTGTCAAGAGAATCAGCGCCCAAGTCATCAACAAATGAAGCTGCTGTTACAACTTCGTCCTCTTTAACACCCAGTTGTTCAACGATGATTTTCTTAACGCGTTCTTCGATAGTGCTCATACTATTAAAATTCCTATCAAAACTCGCTTTCGCGATGGTTTTCGTAGTTTATAAATTACAGGAAAAGATACAACTCAATCCCGGCTGTTGAAACCATAACTTTGCATTAATTCGTGTAACTACACTCAAAACACAAATGGTTCCCACACTTCTTTAGATCATGTACATGCCGCCATTAACATGTAATGTTTCACCTGTGATGTAACCTGCTTGGTCAGAGGCCAAAAATGCTACAGCACTGGCAATTTCTTGCGCATCACCCAGCCTATCAGCAGGAACTTGAGATAAAATGCCTGCACGCTGTTCGTCTGTCAACGCCTTAGTCATATCAGTTTCAATAAAACCAGGTGCAACAACATTGACGGTGATACCACGGGAAGCAACTTCACGTGCTAACGATTTACTAAAACCGATTAGCCCGGCTTTCGCTGCCGCATAATTTGTTTGCCCCGCATTACCCATCACACCTACAACAGAAGCGATAGAAATGATGCGACCATGACGTTTTTTCATCATCGCACGTAATACGGACTTAGATAAACGGTAAACGGATGAAAGGTTAGTGTCAATAATATCTTGCCACTCATCTTCTTTCATACGCATTAAAAGGTTATCACGTGTAATACCTGCATTATTGATAAGTATATCAATTTCACCAAATTCTTGGCGAATATTACCTAAAGTTTCCTCAATTGATGCAGGGTCTGTCACATTAAGGGCAAAACCTTTGCCTTTTCCGTCTAAGTAGGCAGAAATCGCTTCTGCCCCTTTTTCGCTTGTTGCAGTCCCAATAACAGTTGCTCCACCCGCAGCTAATGTTAAAGCAATCGCTTTACCAATACCACGGCTCGCGCCTGTTACAAGTGCAATTTTTCCATCAAAGCTCATGATCATCCTCAGAGGTTTTCTAAAGCAGAGCCTAATGATACAGGATCATTAGCTGCGACGGCAGTTAAATTCGCAACAATACGCTTGGTAAGACCAGTTAAGACTTTTCCTGGTCCAATTTCAACCAAATGTCCAACACCTTGATCTGCCATTAGTTCTACCGTTTCTGTCCAACGAACTGGATTATACAACTGGCGAACTAATGCATCACGAATATTTTCAGCCGACAGCTCGATTTTAACATCTACATTATTAATAACTGAGACTTTTGGCTCATTAAATGTAATTTCTTGTAGTGCTAAAGCTAATTTTTCTGCTGCTGGTTTCATTAATGCACAATGAGATGGCACACTAACTGAAAGAGGCAATGCGCGTTTTGCGCCAGCTTCTTTACACGCTGCCGCTGCACGTTCTACGGCCTCTTTTTCTCCCGCAATAACAACTTGACCCGGTGAGTTAAAGTTAACAGGTGAAACAACCTGTCCTTGTGCTGCATCTTGGCATGCTTTTGCGATAGATTCGTTATCTAAACCAATAATAGCATACATCGCGCCTGTCCCTGCTGGAACAGCGTCTTGCATCAGTTTACCGCGCAGTTCAACTAATTTAATGGCTTCTTTAAAATCAATCACACCTGCGCAGACAAGTGCTGAATATTCGCCAAGGCTGTGCCCTGCCATAACCGCTGGCATAGGACCATTTTTCTCATTCCAAACACGGAAAATTGCGACTGAAGCGGCTAATAAAGCTGGCTGAGTTTGCCAAGTCTTATTTAATTCTTCATCTGTACCATTTTGTGTTAATGCCCATAGGTCATAACCTAATACTTCAGATGCCTCAGCGAATGTTTGCTCTACTAACGGATTTTCAGCCGCTAATGCAGATAACATACCAAGAGACTGAGATCCCTGTCCGGGAAAAACCATAGCAAATTGTGTCATGTCTATTTTCTCAGTAAATTAAAAACGAACCAGTGCAGAGCCCCAAGTGAATCCACCACCAAAAGCTTCTAAAAGTACTAAGTGACCACGCTGTATACGCCCATCTCTAACTGCTTCATCAAATGCCGTTGGCACAGAAGCAGCTGAGGTATTACCATGGCGATCTAAGGTCACTACAACTTTATCCATGCCCATATCGAGTTTTTTGGCTGTTGCTGAAATAATTCTTAAATTAGCTTGGTGAGGCACCAGCCAATTAAGTTCTTCTTTCGTCACACCACTTTTTTCTAATGTTTCATCGACAATATGAGCAAGTTCGCGTACTGCAACTTTAAAAACTTCATTACCCGTCATACTTAAATAAGCTTGGTCATCAGAGTGACGAGGTCTATTTTTCAATGCAAGTAACTCACCATAATGCCCATCAGCATGAAGGTGGGTTGATAAAATACCTTGTTCTTCAGATGCACCGACAACCATCGCACCTGCTGCATCACCAAATAAAATAATTGTACCGCGATCTTTTGGATCTAATGTCTTGGACAATGCATCTGCACCAATTACCAGTGCTTTTTTAGTCATGCCTGTTTTTATAAATTGATCAACAATACTGATAGCATACGTAAAGCCAGCACATGCTGCTGCAATATCAAATGCTGCGCAATCCTTAATCTCTAACATTTGTTGGATTTGGCATGCAGCACTTGGAAACGCATGGGTTGAAGACGTTGTCGCAACAATAATCAAGCCAATTTCGTTGCTATCCACTTGCGCCATTTCTAACGCTTTTTGTGCAGCACGGAAGCCCATATCTGCAACACTTTCATCTTCAGCCGCAATTCTTCTTTCATGAATGCCAGTACGCGTTACAATCCATTCGTCAGAAGTATCAACCATTTTTTCTAGATCAGCATTCGTTCTAATGTGCTCCGGTAAATAGCTACCAGTGCCTAATATTTTGCTATACATAGGTTATTGATCACTCCTGGGTAATACAACATTCAAACGAGCTGCGATTCTGTCAGGCACTTGTCTGTCAACAGCCTGAACTGCTCGCTCAATCGCTGCTTTAAAAGCACCTTCATTTGCGGCACCATGACTCTTAATAACAATACCTTTTAGGCCTAACAGAGTAGCACCGTTATATTGGTCGGGATTTAATTCCCCGAAACGTTTCATAAGGCGCTTTTTGAGCCACTTTTTAACCAATTGAACGAGCCAATTCGGTTTTTTACTTTGTGTTTCCGTTGATTTTAACAAAGAAAGGATCATACGGATGACACCTTCCATTGTTTTCAATGTGACGTTACCTGCGAAGCCGTCACAGACAAATACATCAGATTTACCCGTCAGTAATTCATTACCTTCAACGTAACCGATATAATTTATCGCCGCTGTTTCTTTAAGTACTGCGGCGGCTTCGCGGATATTATCAAGCCCTTTACTCTCTTCCTCACCAATGTTTAATAATGCAACTTTTGGTGATTGAATCTTGACAACTTCTTCAGCAACAACTGAGCCCATAACAGCAAATTGCACAAGCATATCGCTACTACAATTGACATTTGCACCTAAATCCAACACCACCGTTTGACTTTTTAGCTGATTAGGCAAAATTGTCATTAATGCAGGGCGTTCAATACCTTCAATGGATTTTAGCATCAATTTAGCTAATCCCATCAAAGCTCCTGTATTACCCGCACTTACACATGCCTGTGCCTGTCCCGACTTAACTAGCTCTAACGCAATTCGCATAGAAGTACCTTTACTCTGGCGAATGGCATTTGATGGCTTAGCATCGTTTGCTATCACACCTTCAGCCGGAATAATTTCGACACGCGAGATTAGCTCCGCACTTTGTTGTGCAAGCAAAGGATTAATAGCGTCAGGTTGACCGACAAGCAATAGCTTTAATGATGGATTAGATGCTAGAGCCTGCAATGCTGCAGGCACTGTGATGCGGGGACCAACATCCCCGCCCATAGCATCTAACGCGATGGTTAGATTAGCCAAGGTATCAACTTGTAAGTATAAAAATTACTTATTGATAACCTTACGGCCACGGTAATAACCATCAGCAGTCACATGGTGACGCAGATGAGTTTCACCTGAAGTTTTGTCTACAGAAACTAGGGTAGCAGTCAGTGCATCATGTGAACGACGCATACCGCGTTTTGAACGAGTTGGTTTATTCTGTTGTACGGCCATTGACCTTACTCCTTAAGTACTTTTCTTTAAGCTGGCTAATACGGCAAATGGATTTGGTTTTTCCGCCTCAGGCGGTAGTTCACCAAATACCATGTCCGCTTCGGACACTTCACAGTGTTCAGAATCATGAACCGGAACGACTGGTAAGGAAAGAATTATTTCATCTTCTATCAATCCCAGCAAATCTATTTCACCAAATTCATCAATTTGAACTGGTTCATAGCCTTCCGGTAATGCTTCGGCCTTTTCGTCATTGACGACAGGACTAAAACAATACGATACGTAAACATGATGTTCGAAATCTTTTCTGCAACGCTGACATTGTAAAGTCACATCCACATCGGAATGCCCCTTCAACACGGTCAGATGTTGCTTATCAATAAAAAATGATAACTCGCTTTCAACATCACTGTCTACACTGACTACTGAATCGGCAACACGTGTTACTTGCTCAGGTTTATAACTCCCGACGTAGTCGAGGTTTTTCTGAGCTGCACGCTGCGCATCGATAGTCAGGGGTAATTTTACCTTTTGCATAAGGCGCGCATATTAACTTTGTAATGGGTTATAGTCAAAGAAAAAGGCGGGGTAAACTCGCCTTTTCATCAAAAAAACGCTGGTTAAGCGCTAAATAGTTTAAAATGAGTTGATCATTTTAGCTATGTATTTCGAGAAAAATATGAAATCGATTATTTTGGCATCAAGTTCGGCATCCCGAAAAACGGTCTTAGAAAAGTTAGGTCTGCCCTTTTTAGCTGTTTCTCCCGATGTTGATGAAACACCTTTGTTAAATGAATCAGCTGAAAATTTAGTCATTCGTTTAGCTCAAGCAAAAGCACATGCTCTCAGCCAACACTATCCTCAACATTTAATTATTGGATCAGACCAAGTTTGCGTGATTGAGGATAAAATTTTAGGCAAACCACTGACTTTTGAAAACGCCGTTCTACAACTCAAACAGGCATCCGGCAAAAAAATCACATTTTATACCTCTGTCTGTTTATTAGATTCAGCAACAGGATCTTGCCAAGTCCAATGCGAACCCTTTCATGTTCACTTTCGTTCTTTAAATGATGAAGAGATTGTGACTTATTTGCGTAAGGATGAGCCTTACTATTGTGCAGGAAGTTTTAAATCGGAAGGATTGGGCATTACCTTATTTGATAAGCTTGAAGGTCGAGACCCAAATACATTAATTGGTTTGCCTTTAATTCTTCTATCACAAATGCTTAGAAATTGTGGTGTTAACCCATTGCAACGTTAACCAGCAAGATGTGGGAGCTGAGTTTTCAGCTCCCACAAATCACTAAATTAAGATGATTTACGCGCTCTGAGTACTTTTAAACAATGAGATAACTCATCATCTAGCGGTGCTTGTAGGCGCATCTCTTCACCTGTTTTCGGGTGAGTAAATTTCAATGAACTTGCATGCAGGAATAAGCGTTTTAGTCCTGTACCAGCGAGTTGAGCATCAAATTGTTTATCGCCATAACGATTATCAAATGCGATAGGATGCCCCGCATGAAGCGTATGCACACGAATTTGATGTGTGCGTCCTGTCACTGGGCTTGCTTTCACTAATGTTGCATTATCAAAACGTTCTTCAACTTTAAAGCGTGTCTCTGAGGGTTTCCCTTCAGGATTAACGCGCACTATACGCTCACCACTTTGTAAAATATTTTTCAGCAATGGTGCTTGAATTACTTTCGTGTGTGATTGCCAGTTACCTCTGACTAATGCCATATAATCTTTTTGCATTTGTTTCAAACGCAATTGCTCATGCAATGCTCTTAACGCTGAACGTTTTTTAGCAACGAGCAATATGCCGGATGTATCTCTATCTAAACGATGAACTAATTCCAAGAAGCGTGCTTCAGGACGTAAAGCACGCAATCCCTCAATGACACCAAAGCTTAATCCGCTTCCGCCATGTACGGCAGTACCTGAAGGCTTATTAATCACCAATATTGATTCATCTTCATACAATATACAATCAGCCAGTGCAGCAACTTTCCCCAGCTTAGCGGATACAGGCGCATTTTCTCTCTCTGCGACTCTCACAGGAGGTACACGAACTTGGTCGCCCGGCGCTAATTTATATTCTGGCTTAATACGGCCTTTATTTACCCGCACCTCTCCTTTACGGATAATGCGATAAATCATGCTTTTCGGGATACCTTTTAGTTTTGCGAGCAAAAAATTATCGATGCGTTGGCCCGCTTCGTCATCGCTAATATCAATAAACTGTACTTGGTTTTGTGTTTTCATTCGGAAATGGCTAGCTCTAATTGATTAAATTACGACCTTATTGGCGAAATATATCATACCGACTCCACAAATTTTTTTATCTTTTTTTTTATTTGCTCAAAGAATAGCTCATTAATCATAAATCTAAATAAAATTTCAATATTACTGACGTATCAACTTGCTATAATGACGTCGACAATGGAATAATACATAATTATTGCCATCATGTTTGATAAAATGATAATTGGCATAATAAACGAGCCAAATAATCAAGTTGCGTGTACGCGTCTGCCGAAGATATCCCAATTAACATGTAGAACATGTAATTTGAGTAACTTAGAACAGTGAATACTGAGTCAACTTGAAGGATGACGAGTTTAATTAATTGACTATTTGATTGCATACAAATGCTGCAATGGCGTAAGACATTTAATGGAATCAAATAATTAGCGAGCAACGAATGTTGGCTTTTTGGGTTGGGAATTTTCGTTTATAAAAATATAATCGACTTCCTGATTAAGAACGCTGAATTTTTAATCTAAAAATCAGGTTCACCGAATATTACGCGCCTCTATACGAACGACTGCCGGGAGGCAGGCGGTTTTGTAAAAATCACGAGGCCATCGGTTTACAATAGCTCCTGTTTTCGCTGCTCTTTATTTATGAAGTAAGAAATAATAATGAGTATGTAACAATATGAAAAGAATGCTAATAAACGCGACTCAACAGGAAGAGTTGCGTGTTGCCCTTGTTGATGGGCAACGTCTTTATGATTTGGATATTGAAAGCCCAGGTCATGAGCAAAAAAAGGCAAATATATACAAAGGTAAAATAACCCGTATTGAACCCAGTCTAGAAGCCGCTTTTGTTGATTATGGCGCAGAAAGACATGGTTTCCTTCCTATTAAAGAAATCGCACGCGAATATTTCCCAAGTAACTATCACTCTCAAGGCCGCCCAAACATCAAAGATGTGCTTAAAGAAGGCCAAGAAGTTATTGTCCAAGTTGATAAAGAAGAGCGCGGTAATAAAGGTGCTGCATTAACAACCTTTATCAGCTTAGCAGGCAGTTATTTAGTCTTAATGCCAAATAACCCACGTGCTGGCGGTATTTCTCGTCGCATCGAAGGTGAAGATCGCACTGAGTTAAAAGAAGCCTTGTCATCACTTGAAATTCCTGATGGTATGGGCTTAATTGTCCGTACTGCTGGTGTGGGTAAATCTGCTGAATCTTTACAACAAGATTTACTTTACCGTCTACGCCATTGGGAAGCGATCAAAAAAGCAGCCGAAAATCGCCCTGCTCCATTCTTAATTCATCAGGAAAGTAATGTTATTGTCCGTGCTTTCCGTGATTATTTACGTCCAGATATTGGTGAAATCCTAATCGATAACCCAAAAATTGTCGAAATGGCACGTAACCACATCGAAGCGATTGGTCGTGGTGATTTTGCTAGTAAAATCAAGTATTATAGTGGTGATGTTCCACTGTTTAGCCACTATCAAATTGAATCACAAATTGAATCAGCTTTCCAACGCGAAGTTCGCTTGCCATCAGGCGGTGCGCTCGTTATTGATACAACTGAAGCGTTAACCGCTATTGATATCAACTCATCGCGCTCAACCCGTGGTGGAGATATCGAAGAGACCGCATTTAATACTAACCTTGAAGCAGCTGATGAAATCGCACGCCAATTACGCCTACGTGACCTTGGTGGTTTGATTGTTATTGATTTTATTGATATGACGCCAGTTCGCCATCAACGTGAAGTCGAAAATCGTCTACGTGAAGCTGTTCGCCAAGATCGTGCACGTATTCAAATTGCACGTATTTCTCGTTTTGGTTTGTTAGAAATGTCTCGTCAGCGTTTGAGCCCATCATTAGGTGAATCAAGTCACCATGTATGCCCTCGCTGTTCAGGAACAGGAACAATTCGTGATAATGAATCACTTTCTTTATCTGTACTTCGTCTAATTGAAGAAGAAGCATTAAAAGAAAACACACATGAAGTTCATGCAATTGTCCCAGTACAAATAGCATCTTATTTGCTCAATGAAAAACGCAAAGCCGTCAGCGAAATTGAAAATCGCCAACGTAACGTTCGCGTCGTCATTGTACCTAATGACCAAATGCAGACACCACATTTCCATGTGATCCGCATTCGTAAAGGTGAAGAAGTTAATACATTGAGTTATAACTTAGCTCAATACCATGAGACTGAAACACTCAATACCACTGATGAGTCACCAGCAGAACGCAAAGCACCAGAGCAACCTGCTATCTCTGCTTTTGCACTGCAAGAGCCAGTCGAAGCACCTGTTACGCCAGCAAAACCGAAAGAAATTAAAACAACACGTCCAGAAGTTGCGAATAAGAAATCACCATCTTCTGAAATGGGCTTGTTTAGCAAAATTGCTGCATTCTTCAAAAAACTATTTGCGAGTGATGAAGAAAAGGTTGTCGAAAAACCGGTAGAAACCAGTCGCCCAGCAAATAATAACGATAGACGTCGTAATAATGATCGTCGCAATAACAATCGTCGCAATAATAACCGTCGTGACCGCGATGATAATAATGATACTCGCAATAACCGCGATAATCGTGATAATCGCGACAACCGTTCAAACCGCAATGCTCAAACTGACGATGTGACTAATCGTAAGAACCGCAATAATAAAAATACGGTTCAACAAGATGAACAAGCGGCTGAAAACAGTAATAACAACGCAAATAAAGATCCACAGCAGCGTCGTGATCAACGCGCTGAACGTCGCCGTCGTCAAGATGAAAAACGTCAGCAACAAGAAGCAAAAGCACCACAAGATGCATCACCGGAATTAGGCGCATCTGACATTGAAAAAGAAGAAGTTCAACAACGCCCAGTTGCACCACGTCGTCAACGTCGTCAATTAACACAAAAAATCCGTGTTACTGATGCAACTGAAATCGTTGAGCAAGTGACCTCAAATCTAGAACAACCGATTGAAACCGTAGCAAAACCAATTGCCGCATTACCAGCTCCGGCTCCAATCAGTGCGCAACACAATACTGACGTCACTAAAGAAGTTAACGCTTCTTCGCAAGAAGAGAATGATGAAGATAAACAAGATACGATTATTCCTCGTCGTTCACGCCGTTCACCTCGTCATTTGCGTGTTAGTGGCCAACGTCGTCGCCGTTATCGTGATGAACGTCATTTGTCTAAATCACCAATGCCGTTATTTGCAGCAGTAGCTTCACCTGAACTTGCTTCTGGTAAAGTCTTTATTCACTATCCAATAGCTCAATCACAGCAAGATCCTATCTCAATCATTACAAATGAAGAGATGCTTGAGCAGCAAAATAGTATTAATAATGCACCTGCAATAGTCGCAGAACCTGCTGTTGAACGTACTTTGAATGAAGTTTCTGCTGATGACAATAAGCAAGTTGCGACTAATATTGCGCAAGAAAATATTGTGCAAGAAACAGTAGAAATTGTTGAAGTCGCGGCACCGAGTGATGAACAACAAGTTTCAGAAGTAACAGAAGAGTTAATTGCAAATGTCGTTGAAGAACCTCAATTAGAGGAAATTCAACCAATTGTACAACCAGAAGTTCCTGTACAAGAAGAAGTGACATTAGCCGCTATCACGGAAGTTAATGAAGTTGATTCTGTAACTGAAGAAACGCCAATTGCGGTCATTGAAACTTCTACTGCTATTGAGCAATCAATCGAAAACGTAGAAGAAACTCAACCTGTAATAGAGCAAGACGACATGCAAATAACAGGAGCTGATGATATTGAGCAAGCTATTGTATCAGCGCCAGTTAAAGCAGTTGGCATTAAAGCAAAAGCATCTCGTCATGCCTATTCGCCAATGACAAAAGCACCTGCGCCAGCGGTTACTGAATCTGCATTTGAGATCAAAGTTTATCAACGCAAAGTTTCAACTTTTGTGGGTAAAGGTGGTGCTGGTGGGCATGTTGCAACAAACTGTGCAACGGCTGAAATGGCAAAACCAGCGAGTGTTGATTAATATCTATTCCTAGGAAGTAGATTTAAAATCATCATTAAAGGGGAAACTAAGTTTCCCCTTTATATTATCTACAGAAATCTAATAAATTGATTTTCTTTGCTGATACTTAAATCTATTCCTTATATACGTTAAATTGAATAAATCGCTTAATATATGTTATGTTTGAAATTCATACCAAAAAACATCAATAGATTAGAATGAAAGGATTAAAATGGCTCATTGGATAATTTTTGGTGCAACAAAAGGAATTGGCCACATATTGGCTAAAATTGGCATTTCACAAGGTAAGAATGTTAGCGCATTAGTTCGACATCACGATGATGCAAATCGTTTATCCGAACTTGGTATCAAGACTTTCATTGGCGATGCTACCGATATGAATTCTTTGCAACCAATATTTGCTCAAGCGCCATCTGATAGTGTTGTTTTTACAACAATTGGCGGAGGTCAGGCAGATTTTCAAGGTAACTATAATATTATTCGCCAATCTGAGTTAAATCAGATTTCACGGTTGCTCTTTGTCACTTCAATTGGCTGTGGTGATAGCTGGGTGACCCTGTCACAAAAAGCTAAATCGCTTTTTGGGCAATCTGTTCGCCAAAAATCAATGGCAGAAACCTATCTGCAAACCAGCGAAATCAATTATACCATCATTAGACCTGGCGGATTAATAAATACTCCAGCAACCCACAATACAAAATTATTTGTCAATGAAGCACATGGTGTTGTAAGCCGCGAAGATGTCGCCCTATTATTAGCTAATCTAGCTGAAGATAAACAAAGTTTTCGACAAGTTTTTGCCGTTGTTGACCCTGATTTAAAACCGAATTGGGGTGGTTAGCAAGGAAGGTAATGCGTTTAGATTTTTTATAAAACGGGATAACGCATTGTTTTCCCGTTTTGTTAACTGCCGAAAATCTATTTTACGATTTTCTTGATTCGCATTTAAAGCTTGTTATACGATCTAAATTTATGCTTTCAGATCTTTCTTTTGTATTTCGCCCATCTCTTTTAATTTATTAGAGATTTCACGGCGTTCTTTAGAAAGTTCAGCATTTTTGATGATATAATCATCAACACGGTCATCATAATCACTACGCATGTTTGCGATAATTGCCTGAATTTCCTCAATAGACATTCCTGGCTTGATGTACTCGCTCAAGTTATCTAATAGCAGAACACGTTTTTGGTTATCACGAATTTTCTTTTCATTGTCGGTAATTTCACGACGAATTTTATTCTTACGACGAAACATACGCACAAATTCCAAAACGTTTTGGAAAGATTGTTTATTCGCGTTGTCCATGTTTAAAACCCCCAATTAGAAAAACAAAACGTATTAAATTCTATAAGCCAAGATACTTCAGGTTATATGTAAACATCAAGCAAAGTTATCTTAAGAAAAACCGCGATACAAGGATATTGTCTTTAAAAATTATCTAACAGTTTACTCTTAAAACTCACCATACAATTTGAAGTACCGTGGAGGTAACACAATACCTTCTAACTGTAATATATGACAAGCTCGTTTCACTTATTTATTGATTTAATAGCAAAGATCACTCAATTTTCTATTATTGACTGCAATATTTTGAATAAAGCCACTCGTAATTGCTGATAAAAATGTTGCTACACAAAATTGTGATAAATACCAGCAAGTTGTCATTTGACTTAATTCATACGCCTAGTCTAAGGCAACCTTAAGATAGTTTTGCAATAGAGACTTCATTTAGTTTAGTTTCAACAAGAGCAACTTTATCACTGCGTAAACAAAAGGCGGACAACACAGTTGTCACTACAACGAAGCTTCCCATAATTAGATAAGTATCAGCAAAGCCAATTTTATCGTATCCCCACCCTGCTAATGGAGATAAAATACTCGCCACAATCGACGTAATAAAACTAAAACCGACAAGATACAGTGTTGATGACAAACGTTTATCAAAGTGACGACTATTATATTTAAAAATAGCAATCAGTAAGATTGGTAATTCCACCGCGTGTAGCAATTTCATTGCTGAAATCATAACCGGTCCTTCAACTAGCCCCGAGCCAATAACCCTCAACGCCATAATACTGCTGGCAAATAACAATCCGTTTTTTGCGCCAATACGATTTACAATGTAAGGTGCTAAAAACATCCCACCTGCCTCTAAGAATACCTGCAAAGAATTTAGGCAGCCGTACATCTCATTCCCCATGCTTTCGTCTTTGAACTGATGGGCAAAATAAACCATAAATTGTTGGTCATACACACTATAGACGCAGGTTCCAAGTACAAATAATACTAAAGCCCAAAAACGTGGTAACGTAAATAGATGCAATGCATCATGAATGGTAATCGCGGAAGGGTTCCCATGTTCAAGATGGTTAAATGCATTCATTTTTGATGTTTTAAGCTGTAATAAGATAGCTAGAAAAATTATCCCGGAAATTGATGCCATAATAAAATTATAGTTCGGGTCGATATTAATATTTCGTCCTGCAAAAAACGTCGCAGCCGCCCAACCTAACGATCCCCACATTCTTGCTTTGCCGTATTCAAAATCGCGTAGTCGGCTAACTCGTTCAGTATAAGATTCCAACACACCAATTCCGGCATGGAATGTCATCCCAATAAATAATCCACCTAAAATACTTCCAGCAAACACATTCCATTGCAGCAAATAACCAAAAACCATAAAAAATGGCCCTGATAAAATAAGCAATATCGCAATGAATAATAATAAATTTTTTCGTAGCCCTAATTTGTCTTGTAAAAAACCATAAAGTGGCTGTGCACATAGAGCAACAATAGAAATACAAGAAAAAATAATTCCTGTATCAGTACCTTCTAAACCAACATATTTTCTCAGCCAGATAGCAACAACTGAAAAAGTTGATGACCAAGTAAAGAAGAAGAAAAACAACAATGCGCTCAAAGAGGCATAATATTTTTTTGATTCGTTATTCATTATTATTCACCACTTATTTTTTCAATTGCTACCATTTCCCCAATTGGCACAATGTTAAGGTTAACATTACTGGTAAACTAGAAAATCAAATTAATTATGTGATGTTAAGCACAAATGTTAACGTTAACATTTATACTTTGTGATATAAGTCACCTTAGTGAATAGAAAAATATAAAACACATATAAAGGTTTAAGATTGAGCAAATAATATGAGATAAGTATAGATAATCAAGTCAAAAGAGTTTCTTTTTATTCAGTGAGGAGCGCTAAATGAAAAAGTCATTTTATTAAATTCATGAAATGCTCTAAAACAGCGCTTATTAAAACCCAAAATGACCTAAAAACACCGCTAATACAACCTATTAGTTCAGGTTTTGTAATAGATGAGGTATGATATTTGATGGCTTTTCATATAGCATAAAATGCTTTCATGGTTCATTTATCATAAAGATAAATTATTATTTTGATTTTCTTCATTTTTATTTCAGAAATCCTATAAAAGATAATCAGTTTTTAAACAGGTATCGCGGAGAATAACACTTTGCAGAACACTAATAAGCAGCCCTCATTCTTTATCCATGATTATGAAAATAACAACGTAACTTATTTATAAATAAAACATAACTCAAATAGTTAAAATAACTATGTACTCAATTCTGTACTCATCATAGTTCCCCTCTCATCTCACATCACAATTTCGGCACAGTCCGTCACAGTGATTTCCTGTGCTATACTCCTTTCACCTAATCCCCACAGAAAAACATCATGCACAATCTCGCTGAACTATCACAAGAAGATAAAGACAAGGTTAATGTCGATTTAGCCGCTTCCGGTGTCGCTTATCGAGAAAGACTCGGCAAGCCAGTTATTGATATCGAAGTCGAGCAACAACAACCCGAACACTTGCGCGAGTACTTTCGTGAGCGTTTAGTTTATTACAGAGAACTGAGTAAGCGTTTTCCTCAGGGGTATGAGTACAATAAAGAGGGTTAAATATTAGCTTCCTGCTCTACCTGTTCAGCTTCCTCTGCTGCGCGTTTAGCTTGCTTCTCTGCTGCTTCTTTTGCTAATCGCTCTGCTTCTGCTTGCTTGAGATTGCGTGTAGAGATCAATGCAAATTAAGCCATTCAGTCCCATTGAACAGCATTTTCTTCTTAGTCTCCCAGTTGTATATTTCATCTCCTTGCAAKGCGTTAGTSGGTAAATTAGCTGTATTACTCACAAGTGCRGGCGGTCGTTCTATTTCTATAGTGCTGTTGTCGATGGAATATCTATCAATCCTCTCCATAATTGTTTTTTTTACAGATGAATTAAATCTCATAAATTTTATAGTGGAATTTTCCAAAATAATTGGAGGAATATTAAGCGGATAGTCATGAGTAAAGCACAATGCGTTGATTGAACACGAACGAACTACTAACACTTTACTTATTTTGTCAGCTAACTGATAGCCAGTGGATAATTGGTCAATTATAGCGCCTGTGCCACCCCATAACGACACTAGAACCCTATCGCTATTCCTACTTGCTTTAAGCATAAATCCATCAATATCTATCTTAACAAAACGACCGATTCTAGTTGATCTTACTGACTCTGGATTATTACAGTAAGTCTCGGTTATTGAGCCTATTTTTAGATTGGTATTTGCTAAACTTAATCCTACAGTCGGTCTATCCTCTCCGTCTCCTGGTGTTTGAGTGCGTGATATATTACCTATTGTTATCGGGTGAATAAATTCGTTCTTTGAGTTGTATGTATCTATATCCACTAATCCCTTTTTCGCATTTGCGTAAGGCCTGACTAAAAACTCACACTGTATGTTCCCTATTTTTATGTTCTTATAAATGGAGCCAGCCCCTAGCCCATAATCTGAAATATTCAATGCATAAACGCTACACTGACCTGTAATGTCTCCAATATTGATATTGCTAATCGCAGTGCCGTTTCTTGCGGATAATATACGTACGCCATTGCGCGAATGCTCACCTGTTAAATGTACATTTCCAACGTTGATGTTATCAATCGTACCCGTAATATTAGCAACGCTTAATCTACCGCCGTGGTCTACATCATCAGCGTTGATTGCTAATGCATCATCTTCAGGATTATTAGCAACGACTTTATCAATATAAAAATTGCTACAGTTCCCCGCAATATGAAATCCGTCTTTGTTCGATGAAGGTATTGTTGGGTCATTATCAATATAAACCCCACCATTCACATAAACATTTGTACAGTTGATGATGTGGAAGTTATAGCGCCGTGACTTTGCGCTTTTTACACCATCAATAAATCTCAAACCATCAACGCCCACAAAGAGAATATTTTGCAATGCTTCCCCGTTTGATGTTGTATTCGCTTGATGTAAGCCATTTCCGTCAAAGTTTCCACCAATGATTGTGATGTTTTTGTCTCCGAATATCCCTTTCGAAAAGCTTGCATTCTTGTTTTCAATGAGGTGTTGATTAGAGACATTCGTTCTTTTTATTACTGATTGCGTGATGTTTAGCGTCAAATTCGATGGAAGCTTTAAAGACTTCACATTAATCACAGGGGTTTTTGTGTGCAACGCGCGACCTGTTAGCGCAGCATAATCAATAGCAAGCTGCATTGTTAGTGTCGCATCATCGACAGTTAAATCTCCGAATTGCTCTGCATATAGAACATTAGAATCATATAGAGATATATTTCCTGCATTAATGAGAGCAGCTCCATCTTCTTTTTTCAAATCACCGCGCAAACTCGCATCACCAACGCTGACCCAAGCACCTTTACCGATGCCGCCTGTAGATTGAGGTGTTGAATCTGCTGGAACTTGCTTTGGGAACTCTCCCGACCAGCAATACATTTGCTTGCCAAATTCATTCTCAAGGGTAACGAGTTGATCTCTATTGGTTAGTTCGCCTATGAAATTTAAACCATTCTCAAAGCTTCCAACAACCCCCGAACCTAGCTCAGTTACCACCTTCTGACTAACCACTTCCGTCTGAGATAATCCAAGCTCATTTCTAACGGAAGTTTTATCAAATTTTTTGTTAAGTACTTCAGTAGCATCACCAATACCTGTAATGCGCCAAGCTTGAGCAATTTCTTCTGGAGTTGCTGTGTTGAAGTTAACTAAGTTATTGTCTATTAGACTCTGATATTCTGCTGACTCATCGTTAGTTTGGAGTGTTGCGCCTTTTGGGTAGCCACCAATTGATAGAGCAAAATCAGGATCGAACTTATAGCGACCGCCTTTGCTTTGGAACACTATATTTTCGGATATCTGGTTAAGCACCCCATTAAAGTCTTTACCATCTGGCGGTAATCCCCCCGCATAAACTGGCAACATGGTTGCCTCTGGAAAACCAGACTCCCATGATGCTTTCTCATCCGACATAGCAGGTGATTTTACTTTAGGTATATCGTCTTTCATTCCATTATTAGCAAATGGAACTGGTATTAGTTTTGGGTTTTGCATAATATTTTCCATAAAAAAACCAGCTTGTTAGGCTGGCTTATTGTTGATTTGTTTTAAGTGGAATGGAATTAATAGCCGATAGCGAACCAATAGCCTATCGGATCACCAAAGTCACCTTGAGCTTTAAAGCCTGTATTAGATGATTCTTTAATAACGTAAAATCTCGGCGCTGTACCTATTCCATGCGTGATTTGGATATTAACGAGGCGATTCGGGAAAGGTTTATCAAAAGTCACGTTTGTTACGCTTCCATTTCCCCATTGATATATCATTCCGGTGTCTGCACATTGCCACCAACCTTTCGTTTGCTTGCTTGCTGTATTTTTTGGTAGTTCACTTTTTAATAGATAATCGCCTTTAGGTTGCCTCGTAGCTAACCCGGTATTCAAATGATTTACTGTTGCGTAATCACCAGCAACTTGCTTTGTATTTAGAGCTTTCGTTACGGCATCTTGGCTCATGACGTTAGATTGTGAATTGCCAGTGGTTTGTTTGACTGCTTCTTTGTCTAGTTTTTTGCTAATATCAGTAGCCAATGATGCAGTGCTTATTAACTTCCATGCAGCGTTTATTTGCTCTGAGGTTGCGGTGTTAAAATTAACTTTGTTGGCATCAATGAGGCTCTGATAGTCTTTTGTTTCATCATTAGACTGAAGTATCGCCCCTTTTTGATAGCCTCCAATTTCTTCCGCATAGCTTTCTGAAAATTTAATGCGCCCGCCTTTCGCAAAGTGAACGAGCATCTCTGATATTTGGTTGAATATACCGTTAAAGTCTCGCCCTCTCGGCGGTAAACCACCTGCTGATTCAGGTAACATGGTTGCAGGAGGAAAACCCAAATCCCAAGTGGCCTTTTGAGTCGGCATTGAAGGCTCTCTGGTTACGGGTATTTCGTCCTTTTGCCCATCTGCTGCAAATGGAACAACGATTAGTTTAGGGTTGTTCATTGAGTATCACCTTTGAATGGAGCTTGGTTGAATGGTTGATATCCAGAACCATAGAAACCAAAAAAATCGCCTAATTTTAATTCCTGAATAGAAATGCCTACTCCTGAAGGTCTAGGGAGTATGTTTTGATGATAAATTAGATTTTTATCTATCTCGGAAAGCCTGTTCTCAAAAACATAAGTCGCCGCCATATGACCAGTAATTAGGTAATAAGCCCGAGTCGTTTTAAATGCCACTTTCAGGAATGCGTTAATATTTGGTGCGGTTGCGTAGAGAATGTTTGAATATGCTTTAGTTAATATGGCATTTCTGAATGTTGTATCATCCATCTGAAATGTTGATTCTCCTTCGCCACCACCGTAAAAGGGTGCTTGGTTAAAAGGTAAATATTTATCTGTTTCGCTAAATCCAAAATAATTCTCGTTAGGGTTCGGGATTGATAGCGCACGATTTACACCAACAATTCTCGCCCATATATCAAGCCCGAACCCTTGCGCCGTTTGAATATTGAATACCATTCGATAGAACTGATTGATATCCTCTCTAGGGTCTATGGTTTCGTTACATTGACTTAATATTTCGGTGAGAATGGGAGAGTTTGCATATTGGCTAAGGTAGGTTTGTTCTAATTTTTCCATTACTCTATCCTTATGTCATCTTCAGCTAATACCGGGTATTCATCTATGCCAAAATCAAGATAGGTAACTGGCGCGCCTGAGTCTCTCGACACCATAATATCTATCATTCTGTTAGCGCTCATCCCTGACACCGAGCAAACATAATCACTTGCTATCAAACGCTTGGCTATCTGGCCTTTACCTCGTCCTGAAGTGAACTCATTCAAAATGGCTTTTTTAATCGTCTCTTTCTCTTGCGAGGTGACTTTAGTTGCATCTTGGTAGGTCACGATAAATTGAACTGGTATTGGTGCTGGCCTGATGAATTTAATTTCATACGATGGCGGTAAATATGGGAAATTAACCGTGTCCTGATAAGTTACCGTGGTGTTACCAACAAATGAGCATCCAGTACCAGCCTTGATTAATATTTGCTTGGCAATTTCGTTATCATCTCCACCGACAACTGAGACAGCGATTGAGTTTCTAATTAGCGCGTAATTCGTCACGCCTACTGTTATTGTGTTATCGCTTGGGTTATCAACTACGTAGCAATCAATAACATCTTTGATGTTGTTTACTGCCCCATAAGTTGCATCGTTGGTATTCTTCGCATTCTTAGCGACTGACTGCTCACGCCTTAATTCAAACTCTTGGCGTGATTCTGCATTTCTGCCAATTGCCGCCGCAGTGTTATTTGTCACACTATCAAGTCCACTGATATTTCTAACGATTCGGTTAATCGTATTGGGCTGAGCGGAAACCATCCCTGCCGTGTTGCAACTGGCATTAACTGTGGCTAGGCCATTAGCACCTATTCTAGACTCGCCTGTCGTTGACCAGTAAAGGCCAGCTTCGTCCAGAATTTGAAATCCAGAAGGAATAGTCACACCTGACAGGCCATTAAATGTTAATTCTGCAACTGATTTTGTCGCCTGTTTGCGCTGTAAGAAATACAGATAACCAATCGCATCCTGCATTTGTCCGTCAGCGTATCGCGGGTCGAATTGATTAAATAGCTCAATTAGCTGGTTACGCTCATCGGTAATGATTGCGGCTAATGTAGTGACTAACTGACCTTGCGGCGTGTCCATTGACACATTCAACTTCTCACCGAAAGCACCTTTCATTAGCGACCATAGACCATCAATAACCTCTTGCGTGGTCGGTGCGATAATTCCTTGCTGCGTTATTTCTAACTTGGGGATCATAATCCTATTACTCCTTCTCGGCCTGTTTGGTCAGTGAAGATTAATTGCCCCCTGACAACGCGGTCATTTGCCGTGCTTAATATCGCCCTTGCTGTTACCACACCATCAACCGACATTGCGGCATCTTCTAAATACTGGCGATAAAGCGAGAGTGAATATCTGTTTTTACCTAGAATGTCCTCAAGGTACGGAATGCCTTCACCTTGCGAAAAATACATGTCCTTCAGAAATACCCGGCACTTATTCGCAACAGATTGAGCTATGGCGTACTGGTCTGAGGCAATGGCAATATTCCCCGACACATCAAGAGTTAAATCCCATGTGTCAGGTAATAGAAACAATGTTTTCATTTTTACACCTGCTGATTAGGCTCGTTTGTGTCCGCGTACTCGCCGTTAGCTTTGTGAGTGTGACCGTTATAAGTGACCCTCATAGAGTCCATCGTTTGAGTATTTCCGCTTCCAGTGTTATCTGTAATATCACCAGCGGCTATAATGGTTGATGTTGTTTCTACTGGCGCATCCAGTATTACCTTTGAGCCTTTCATGTTAATTTCACCTGTGGCTACAACATTTATTCCACTATCAAGAAAGTGAATATATTGCGATGGCGCTCCGTTGAGTATGCCGCCAATATATAAACTATCCGCTATGTCATACTGACGCTTAGTGTCTGGCGTGGAGTCTTTTTTGGTGCGCTTAATTTTCGAAATATCACGAGAGGCCACAAGGCAAATCCCGATATCACCAACTTTCGGATCAAGAATTACCGCGTTATTACCACCCTGATAGCGGAAATAAGGCACGTTGAATACGGTGGCATTATCAAAGGCATTACCAGCTCCATCAACTTGTAGAACCATCGGCACAATATCGACAAATCCAACAGGGTTAACACCACCGCCTTTAACTTTCACTATTCGGCAAATGGTGACTGTACCTACTCGACCAATAAGACTGTTAATGATGAACTCTTGCGTTCTGGCTCCCCCTGCTAAATCCTCGGGGCTATAGGGTAGTACTCCGTCATCTGGCAACATGTACGTATTCATCCTTTAGGTTAGAACCTACAATTTCCATAAACCAACGAGCTGAATCCATCTCAGTTTCTAACTGTGCTCGTAACCCATAAACTCGCCACTCACCATTGCATAACTCAATCTGGCTACCTTTAACTCTCACTAACGCGCCAAACTGAATAGACGGGTCATACAGGCATTTAAACGTTGCGCCTATATTTGTTATTACTGGATAGCCAATAAGGCCAGTATCAGGTGATATGACCGCTATTTTTATGTTTCTTGGTGCGCCTTTTGGTGCTATCGCTACGCTGTTATTACCAAGGTATAAATCAAGGTCGTTATTGACGCATAGCCACCTGATTTTTTCTAAGTCAGACCCAGTTAGATAAGGGTTATCGACCATTGCGTTGACGTTATTGGACTCAAACGAAAACCCGATACGTTTACATATGCCACTGATAATTTCAGAGACAGAGTGTGAGCCCTCATAGCTTTCGGCTGGGGTTGGTAATTTGCTTTCGAAAACGGCTGATATCGCCTCAATAACCAGAGATACGTTCGGGGCTTCTGAGTATTCAGGTAAGGCCATAAATATCCCACCGCTAAACACCTGAGCAAAGTCACCCTCGCCTTCAGCGGCTTCAATAGTGATTAACGATCTAAGTGTTTTAACTTGCTGGAACTTTGCTGTGATAAGCTTACTCATTGTTTCCTGCGGCAACCCGTACACTCGCACCCTTGCATAAGGTGCTGGCGAACCGTAACCGAAAGAAACCTCCGCACTAATACGTAAGCCAACAGCGGACAGTTTATTTTTATTATCCGAGGTGAATACCTCGTCTTTACCGTTCAACTTAAGCGTGAGCCTAATTCTTTTTCTGTTAAATGCCATCAGCCCATATCAACCTATATCGAGAACCCAAGCCAGTGTATACAGGGTCTGTGTTACCTTGCTGGTCTGCAAAAATTAGCCACTGGCAGATATACGTCATGTTTCGGCATATCCGATTGCAAACCACGTTTTCATTATTTTTCTTCACCGTTGCGTAGAGTTTATTTAGCCGAGAATTGAGTTCGACTTCATACTCGTCAGTGCCGTTAGTAAAAGAGAATGCTTGATTAGGAATTGGCGATAGTGGAATTTCGGTGATCATTGTTGCCCGCCTATCATTTGGTTTACTGACATATCAATGCCGTCTATCGCCTCAGATGCGGCGCCATAAACATTTTTCATTCCATTAGCCAAAGCATCAGCCGCACCGCCTAGTTTGCTTAAAAAGCTACCGTCACCTGAGAAAGCATCTTTAACATCAGACATTGTTTCGCCTAGCGACTCACCCACCTTGCCGAATCCAGTACTCCGCGTTTTATTACCCGCATCTTTAACGCGTGAATCATCAGGGTTAGTGACCTCCTCCTCCTCGTACTGAACAGACACCTCTCGTATCTCCTCAAGATGTACGTTCACCTTAATCAAGGTTGCTCCGTCTCTAGCCTCACGAGCAAAATCAAAGCCGACAATATTTGCGCTTTTATAAACATACTCAGGAGTGATGATGTAAAATTTGAGCGTGCTTTTGGCTAATATTTCCAGTTGAGCCAGAAACGCTCCGCGCTCTAATGTACCACCGCTACTTTTGCTTAATTGCACAGTGGCCTTGTATGGGTCAGCTACTTTGTTGTAACTGGTAAAAGAACCCTTCTCTAGGCGTTTGAGAAATATCGCTGGTTTAAGTTCGAATGATGCCACGCAAGCCCTAGCCCCTTGTCTCATTGCCTCGCAAAGCATATGACCTAGAATTTCGCTTTTACCGTGACCGTTCACCCCATTGAGAATGGTTAATTCCGACTCTCTAAAGCTGAACTGGTGATTTAATGTTTCCCACGGACTTCTGAAAAGATATTGCTCTTTGCCGTAGAATGCTTGGATGGTGTCCTGCATAAACTCACGAGCACTGCATAACTCATCAGGGTCAAAGTAGGTTGCGGTTTCGAGGTACTTAATGATTTCTTCTTGGGTAATTCCAGCCTGTAGGCATTCGTTGATATCTTTTTTCGGCAGTGAAACAAGGCGACAACGATATTCACCAAGTCGATTAGCAATCTCTTTTGCTGCTTCTCGACCTACTTCGTCAGCATCCAGTGACAGCCAAATCTCGGTAAAACGGTCTAGGTTGTGATACTCAAACTCAATCCATTGTTGTTTAGCTCCTTTCCCCCCTCCGAATGGCACAGATATCCGCTGGACGATTAGCATTGTCTCGCGCTGGCATTAATTTCGACAAATATTACATTGCTGAAATAGACAAATTCGCTAATAAAGTATCTGAGTTCCACTATCCAGATAATATCCAATTAGGCGATGTTAATAACTGGCGTGAGTGGGATATTGATTGGTCAAACGTGGGGTTAGTTACGGCAGGTTTCCCCTGTCAAAGCTGGTCACTGGCAGGAAAGCAGAAAGGCGACAAAGACGAGCGAGGAAAGCTGTTTTGGGTAACGCTAGATATAATGAGCCATGTTCTTGATAAAAACCCACGTGCTAAATTCATGCTTGAGAATGTGAAAATGAAAAAAGAGTTTGAGGAATATATTACGCTTCATACTGAAAACGCTTTAGGGAAAGTATTTAAGACTTTAATTAATAGTGCGTTGGTTAGTGCTCAAAATAGAAATCGTTATTACTGGACTAACTTTCCCGTCTCTCAACCTAGCGATAAAGGTTTATTACTGAAAGATATAATGATAAAAGGTTTGGAGTTCATAAGCTTAAATACAAAATTGTATTCCGAAAGGAGTAAACGTCAGATAAACAAAAACAGCAAAACCTTAGAAGAAAAAGCCGTCTCCTGTTGCTGTAATTCAAATATGACGGGTTCAGGAGTGAACGTTATAAAAATACATTGTGCTGCAATGAGAGGTAGACCTGATAAAAACGGAATTTACACGCAAAAACTGGAAAGGCGAAAAGACGAAAAATCAAACACAATAACAAGCGTAAATAAAGACAACCTATTAATCATGGGGGGTGAAAGTGATGATGCTACTAAAAACAACAAATCTTTAATTAATGAAACAATTATGAAAAACGGCAAATCTTACGCATTAACAGCAAATTACCAATTTGGTGTCAATGCAAGAAGGAGTGCCACAAAAAAAATAAAATCATTAGCTATAACCAATGAGAGTGTAACATCTGGATTAACCTATAATGGAGTTAAATACAGAAAACTAACTCCTACCGAATGTGCCAGACTTCAAACATTCCCTGATGGTTGGTGCGAGAATGTTATTAGCAATTCACAGTCATACAAAGCCTACGGTAACGCTTGGACTGTAGATGTACTCAAGCACATATTCGAATGCATGGAGCGCAGCAATAACGCCCGGAGAGATATAAATGTTCGTTTTGATAATGATGTTATACGGCAATCCAGTGCTGCTATCTGAGCAAATATACACACAGCAAGAATGCGAGAGTCGTGCTATGCAAATAATGCAGGTGCGGGATGTTGAAATTAAGTGCGGTGAGGTATGGAATGAAAGGTAAGAAAAATATTGTTTATTTCGGTAATGTACAAATTTCAAAACAGTATGACAACCCTTTAAATGTGATAGTGGATAATTGCATTATAGAGGGATTTGATCACCTCAATGGAAAAGGATATTCATTACGAAAAAGAATAGCTATAGCAGTCCTTGAGTCATTGATTGAAGAGGTAAAATTAAATAATGAAATTTGAAGTCGGCGATAAGGTAAGACTGAGGCAATCAAGTAAATACATTAACAATAAAGACAAAATATTTACTGTAACTTTTGTTCATTCTCTTTATGTTTTCTGTGAATTAGAAGGTGCTGAACATGCGTTTAAACCATACATTTTGGAGTTAATCAATGAAAATTAAATTACTTAATGATGGTGGGTGCGAGGATTTATCAGGCGTTCAGTTTCCATTGATTGTTAATGCAGAACCTCATCATAACTACCCTAGGTATGTAGTTCATTCTAAGGAGTTTGGTATAGAAGAAGATACCAGCTATTTATTTGAATATAGTAACGTTGAGGTAATCAATGAATAAATTACCTATACCAATATATGGCGGTTACTTAGAAATATACGACACGCCAGATGAATTACAAAGTTCATATCCGCAGCATGATTTCGGTGCTTGGGGCGCTGGTTTTACTGCTGGTATTGTTAGTGGCGGTTGCAGCACAATAGTTATGCAGCTATCAACAATTGATGCTAACACAATAACTCATGAGTCAATTCATGCTGCATTTGATATTTTGCACTTTAGCGGAGTTCCGATTAATTATGATAACAACGAAACTATCTGTTATTTAGCTGGATGGGTAGCAGAGCAATTAGAATATCATTACGAAGGTAAATTTAATGAATAAATACACCGAACTATCTGACTTCGAGATTAATTTAAAAGTGTCCCACATTGCGCTGGGTAATGGTAACTATGATTGGTGCCCTGATAAAAAAGAGGTTTACCTTGCAGGTATTGATGGTGGTGATTTCTTACCGCATGGATATTTCGACCCTTGCAATAACCCCGCCGATGCAATGCCGATTATTATTGAGAATGGGATTAGCATGGTGAAAGTTAATAACACTTGGTCAGATCGTCAATTTAATAACCATTGCATAGAAATTAACGGCGATAATTATTATCGAATTGCCATGGAAGTTTATTTATTAATGAATGGAA